>JACMLA010000637.1 GCA_014379815.1 Bryobacteraceae bacterium
AAGCCGCAGGTGGCGCGAGCTATGGAGGTCACCTGACGAACTGGCTACAGGCAACCACAACCCGTTACAAATGTCTGATCAGCCACGCAGGCCTTATCGATCTTGGTTCGCAATGGGGCACCAGCGATGGGATCTATCATCGCGAGCTTACAGCAGGCAGTCCGCTATGGGAACGTAACAAAATCTGGACCGAGCAGAGCCCGATCACTTACGCAGCGAACTTCAAAACACCGATGCTGGTCACGGTAGGCGAGAACGACTTCCGAGTCCCGATCAACCAGTCGCTGGAGAACTGGGCCGTCCTGCAGCGAATGAAAGTGCCGTCCAAATTGATTGTCTTTCCCGATGCAAATCACTGGATATTGAAAGGGGAGGACAGCCGATTTTTCTACGCCCAAGTTCATGAATGGCTGGCAAAATGGCTCGGAGCTTAAGGATTTCGCTGTAGTACTAACTGCCACTTTAGTACCCAAATCAGTTGTTTTCCCGGCACCAGCGCGGTAATCTCTGGAGCTGTGACTAAGCTATTCGCCTTATTTTCTATAACTGCAATCTTTCTCGGAGCCGCCCCAATTACGATTGAGACGGAAACTAGCTGGAGCGGTTATCGATGCAGTTGGGAAGAACGCGATGGTTCCGATTGCGTCAGCAGGGAGCCTACTTCAGGATACGGTAGACCGCTGCATCCAATAAGCGGAACCGAATCGATTTGGTGGGGAGACTCGGATTGGAACAATGAAGTCGGCGCCTTCCAAGTAAGTGTTCAGGCTGCGGCTGAGTTTGTCACCTACAACGGTTACCAGCACGCACTGCGTGGCTCCGCATACGCTTATGGTCAGACAGCTCATACCAGCTTGGGCGTTGCGTACTTCGAACAGGTGACTGCAAGAGCAAAGGTTACTCTTCAGGACAACTTCACAATCTACACACCTTCAGCAAATGGATATGTGCGGCTTGCGGTGATCGGTCAGGGTCCTGAAACATACACCTCTGACTGCGGTTCTTACGGCTGTGGAGGTTGGCTCGTGCATCCTGAACTTCGCCTCAACGGAACTGACCTAATGTTCGGCTACAATTCTCCGCTCCAGACCATCAGCATTCCGTTCACTTCCGGAGTGCCTGTGCCTCTTTCAGTTAGCGCCGGTACCCACTGGACGGATCTGGATCCGAACTCTTCCGGTGGAGGCAACGGGACCAGTTTCTCCCTCGTGCTCGACGGCATCGTAGCGACTGACGTGAACGGTAACGAGCTCACCGATTGGACCTACAGCACAGAGTCCGGCTTCCGGTACTCGCCACTCGACAACTATCTCGCTTTAGATCAGGTGACGGCTACACCCGAGCCTTCCAGTGTGTTTCTTATGGCTTTACCGCTGGCGGCACTCGGCGCGAGCCGGCTAAGATTCTTTGCAGGTCGTCGGAACTAGGACCGGCAGTTTGGGGCGTACGCGAGGAACTCGGCTTAATCCCCGCTTGCCGCGTTGGGTTCCTACCAAGTCAGGCGCCGGGCTTGAGCACGGTGTCTAGGAACTTCCAGATTTCGAGCCTCGAATCGCGAGCCAGTTTCGTATCGATCCGGTTGAAGATGTGGCCGCCCGGTGCGTTCTCGTAGATCTTGTACTCGAACTTCTTCCCTGCGGCCTTCAGCGCCGCGATCAGACGCTGCACTTCCAGCACATTGACGTCTTCGTCATTTGTATTGGTATGCACAAGCAAAGGCGTTGCCAGCTTGTCTACGTGCGAGATGGGTGACCGGCGCAGATACTCTTTCACGTCCTCATCGGCAGTCTTGCCAATGTGATTCCGGGCAGCAAAGATCTGGCGGTAGCTCTCGGACTTGTACCCCATTCTTGCAACCAGATCACTGACCGGGACACCAGCGTACGCGACAGCGTACTGCTTCGGTCTCTGAAAGATGTTGAGCAAGGTAATCAGGCCGCCATGGCTCCAGCCAATCATCCCGACACGTGCCGGATCGAGAAAAGGATAACGCTCCAGCATCCACTCCCGACCTGCATCCACGTCATCCACTTCGCGGCCACCGTAGTCGATCTGGTTGTAAAAAGAACCGCCACGCCCGGTGCTGCCCCGATAGTCAGGAGCAATAATGGAATAGCCTCGTTCGATCAATTCCCTGAAAATGTGGACGTAGCTACTTCCGGTGTTGCTGTGAACCCCACCGTGCGCAAACACAACCAGAGGGTGCTTCTTTGCCCGGTCGAGACGTTTAGGAATGAATGTAAGTGCCTCAATAACCAGAGGATTCCCGGCACCCTGCGCTGTCGGATTCGACTCCTTTGAGGGAGGCAGACTGGTGTACTGGACCTCGTCAATTTCAGCGACATCACCCATTCTGAGGTACCAGTAGAGCGTGTCGACGGATCTGTCGAGGGAGTCCATGCGCTGGTTCTGTGAAGAGGCCGGCGGTGGTGGATTCGGGACGGGATTAGCAGGCGGAGTCTGGGCGAGGCATGTGAGCGAGAGAAGCCCACATGCCATAAGGAGTGTTTTGTTCATCGATAAAGTCAGGCCGGAAAGTGACGCCGGAGAGGCTGATAGAAGGTTTGTACAAACTGTACAGCAGACTTCTGTGCTTCTTCTACGGACGTGCGGGGAGGGATGGGAACCACTACGCGAACCAGTGCCGTGTCTGTACGGTTGTATCTGAGGGCGTCCGCAACGACATAGAACTTAGCAGTGTACTCACTGGCTACTACACGATCCCTCGACTGATACCAATAGAGAACCAGGCTTCGCGCATCGCCTTTTTGAATGACATACCGGTTAACTTCCAGTGCCCCACGTCCGGGAACGTCCAGATTGACAATGTCGGCTACAGAAGGCACCCAACCACTGCCGGGGAGGCAGTTTTTGGGGGAATGCGGTGCCTGACCGGTTCGCTGTGAGCGGAAAAATGCGACGAAGAGATTCGCGGACTTGCCGGTCACCGGGTCGACGTAGCTTCGATTCAAAGTGTCATCGGCCTTCAGGACGGCGGCAGTCGCTTCATCCATAGGATGCTCCTGCTGCATCACCCACGAGCCAACGGTATGTACAAATTCAGAAAGCTGAATGTGCTTCGGGATCAACTCTTCGCGCTTGTATCCGTAGACTGCGGCAGCCTGCAGAAGCAAGACCACCGTCAAAATCAGAGTCTTGCGCTCACGCAGGAAGCTAAAGCTATTTTCCACGGTTTACCGCCTTATATCCCTTATCGATCAACTGGTGCGTCATCACCAGTATGATGAGCGCAATCATGAAAATGACCCAGCCCTGTGCGGTGTGCATAAAACCGTGCGCCAGTTCGGGGTTGATCTCACTCATAACGCCAGTGATGGTTACGCGAAAAGCATTCGCCAGGATGGCAATCGGAATCGTCGCAATCAGCAATGCCCAGCGCATCCACGGCTTGCTGTCAAAGAAGTAGGCGTATACCAGAGAGAGAAACGAAAGCGAAAGCAGAGATCGGATGCCGCTGCAAGCCTCGACGACCGACAGTTTCTGACTGGGCAGTTCGAGGACGTTGCCCTCGCGGAGCACGGGAATACCGATTAAATCGAGACTGAATGCCGCAACCTGACTCGCAAAGATTTGCAGCGGGAACGTGATCTGGTTATAGATGACAGCCGGGATCGGAATCATGAAAATCAGCAGAGCCAGCGGAAAAGACAGCACGCGGATTGCATGCCAGCCACCAAGGAACAGAACGGATCCAACGATAGCTTCCACGAATGCGGTCCGCGATAAAAACAATTCTGCACCTAACGAACCGATAAGGCCCTGGATGGCCGCGTAAAACACAACAAGTAGTCCAAGGTAATTCGGTCTTAGAAAACGCCCCTGCAATTCATCACGCTTCTGCCAGGCGATGTAGCCGGCAACCACAGGCACGAAAAAGCCGTGACCCATGTCTTCATCGGTGTTCCACTGATGAACCAGCATGCGCAGGATTGGGAGGTAACACAGGATTAGCAGAGCTCCGAACCAGAAAACTGGTGCCAGCGTCTGCAGGAGATCAGCTGTCCCGGATCGGGCAGCAGGGTGCGAAGGAAGGACGGGTTTCGCTACTGATGACATGGATTACTAACCGCAGACGACCGATTTCAACACCGGAAGCAGCCTCTCCACTAGTAAGATCGTACTGCAATTTTAGCAAAGATGAAGACGCTGGGGTCCTCGGAAAGTACTGGCCACTGCAACTCTTATGAGGGCAGTGGCCATCAGGGCTTGCGGTTAAAGGACTACCCCCACTAAGAACTCACTGAGGGAATGGCCCTCCGCGACGTCCCGGTCCGCCCAGCCCGCGTCCGAAACCGCCTCCGTCCAGCGTGTTGAGTTTGGTGCGCTGCTCAGCAGTTAACACGTTGAGCAACTTCACTTGCGCCTTCGCATGAATCGCGTCCAGCTGACCTCCCAGTTGCCCTGTAGTAGCCGCAAGACGGTCGAGTGTTGCATCCGGCGAGAGCGCATCAACAGCGTCCCGAAGCGCAGTCCTGGCAGTACCAAGACTCGTCTGAACAGCACTGGAGCTGGTCTGTTCTTCCGTTAGCACCGCCCGAATCAGCGTAACCTGACTCGGCTGCAAAGTAAGCAGGGAGGTCAGATACTCGACACGCC
>JACMLA010000638.1 GCA_014379815.1 Bryobacteraceae bacterium
TCACTCCCCCGATCTGCCGTGGCCATCCGACATGTATCTGGAGGGTGGCGACCAGTATCGGGGTTGGTTCCACAGTTCTTTGCTGATCGGCGTAGGACTGCGGGGCACTGCGCCTTACCGGGAGTGCCTGACGAACGGCTGGACTCTGGACGGCGAAGGACGCGCTATGTCCAAGTCGCTCGGAAACGTGATCGGACCAGAGAAGATCATCAAGCAGTCGGGTGCAGATGTGCTGCGGCTCTGGGTTGCGTCAGTCGAATACAACGAAGACGTGCGTTTGTCGGACACGATCATTCAGCGTCTGAACGAGGCTTACCGCAAACTTCGCAATACCTTCCGCTACGCGCTGGGCAACCTGTATGACTTCGACCCTGTCTCTGATGCCCTGCCCGGAGACCAGCTGGTGGAAGTGGATCGGTGGATACTGCTGGAGACCGAAGAGCTGGTTCGCAAATGCCGAGCGTGGTTCGACGAATATGCGTTTCACAAGGTCTATCGCGCAGTTTATGACTTCATCACAATCAGCCTGAGTGCGGTCTATTTCGATATCTCGAAAGACCGGCTTTACACCGGCTCTCCCAAATCACGTCCCAGGCGAAGCGCACAGACGGCGCTGTATCGGATCAACCTGGCACTGATCCGGTTGCTCGCCCCGATTCTCAGCTTCACGGCTGAAGAAGTCTGGGGCCAGATGCCGCTGCCGCCCGGCGAACCTGACAGCGTGCACCTCGCTCTGTTTCCTCAGCCCGGCGAACTAACGGAGGGCATCCCGGCGGACTCGCGGCAACATACAGGAGACTGGAGCCGCCTGATGGACGTTCGCAGCGTGGTCCTGAAGGAACTCGAAGTACGAAGGCAGGAGAAGTTCATCGGTGCTCCACTGGAAGCTCGCGTGCAAATTCTCGCAAATGGAGACCTCCTGCCGCTACTGCAGAAGTATGCTCCCGAGCTGCCTGCGCTCTTCATCGTGTCGCAAGTAGAGTTGCAGAACGCTCCTGATGGCGACCTCTCAGTTATCGTTCAGAGAGCAACCGGGGAGAAGTGCGAGCGCTGTTGGAAGTACACGCACGATGTCGGGCAGAACACTCGCTTTGCTACACTTTGCGCTCCGTGTGCGGATGCGGTTACGGACATACTCGGATCGTGATTCCGCGCTATGCTCCTCTGGTGATCGCCGGTGCTGTATTCGCGGCGGACCGTTTTACCAAAAGCTGGATTGAGCGTAACGTAGAGCTTTACGGCAGCTTTCATGTAATCCCGGGGTTTTTCGATATTGTGCATACGACCAATCGCGGAGCCGCGTTCGGGATGTTCTCCGACAGCGACCATCCTCTGCGGTCCGTTCTCCTCGTGGGTGTTTCGGTCGCGGTGCTGCTATTTGTCGGCTACGCTCTGCTCAGGCCAGCCCAATCCGGTTTCCGGCCGTCTCCACTGACTGTTTCCGGCCTGTCCCTGGTACTGGGAGGAGCTCTTGGCAACATCTACGACCGCGTCTCTGTGGGCGAGGTGACGGACTTTCTTGAGTTCTACTATGGAACCTGGAGATTCGCTGCGTTTAACATAGCCGACAGCGCCATCACAGTGGGCGCGGGTCTCCTGCTTCTGGATATGTGGTTAAACCGAAAACAACAGAATGTTACCGAAGCTCATTGACCTTGGCGGATGGTTCCTGCCGACGTACGGCGTCCTGGTTGCCATAGCGTTTCTGGTCGCAATCTGGCTTACCGGGAAACTGGCTGTGAGGGCGGGTCTGGACGGAGAGAAGATTACCAACCTGGCCGTTTACTGTGCAATTTCCGGTATGCTCGGCGCCAAGCTATTCATGTTCCTGTTTGACTGGCAGGAGTACCTCAGTAATCCCGCGCAGATCTTTAGTCTGGAAACGCTGCAGGCCGCTGGTGTCTATCAGGGCGGGTTAATCGTTGCCCTCATCACAGCCTACGTGTACATGCGAAAGACTGGCCTTCCGGTTCTGGCGAGCGCGGATATCTTTGCGCCCGGTCTGGCTCTTGGCCATGGTCTGGGCAGGCTTGGGTGTCTCGCTGCCGGATGCTGCTGGGGGACCGAGTGCCACCTGCCATGGGCGATCACGTTTACCCGGGAGGACGCGCATCAGCTGACCGGTGTACCTCTGAACGTGCCGCTCCATCCGACTCAGCTGTATGAGTCGATCTGCGAACTCTTCGTATTTTTGTTTCTTTGGCGCTATATAAACCAGACTCATCGTTCCGGGACAGTGATTGGCTGGTATCTGGTCCTCTACTCTGTGCTGCGCTTCCTGATCGAATTTTTGCGCAACCACGAGCAGTCACTGATCGCTGGATTGTCTTTGACTCAGTGGATCTCAATGGCCACTCTCTTTGTTGGAGCCTGGTTGCTGATGCGCCCAGCAACTGCATCTGCAACGCACCAGCAACAACCGAAAATTGCTTAGGTCAGAGAACATGGAAGAACGTCGGCTGAAGACTCTCGACCGTGTTCTTTCCAAGGCTGGCCTTGGATCACGCACGACTGCACGAACCTGGATCGGCTCGGGTCGGATCGCCGTTAATGGGAGAATCATCCAGACCCCGGACCACTGGGTGGATATGGAACGCGATCACGTCACGTTCGACGGGAGACCTTTAAAAGAGCACAAACCGATGTACATCCTGCTGTACAAGCCGACTGGTTATCTGACTACCGCAGACGATCCGGAAAACAGACCTACGGTATATGACCTGATTCGTGATGTAGAAACCTGGCTTTCCCCGGTCGGCCGTCTGGATCTCAATACGAGTGGCCTTCTCCTGTTAACCAACGACACGCAGTTTGCAGACAGGGTGATGAGCCCTGAAGGAAAGGTGCCCAAGACCTACCTGGTCAAGACCAACTCCCATCTGGCTGATGCCGATCTAAGTAAACTGCGCGAGGGTGTCGAACTCAGTGATGGCGTCACGGGTCCAGCTATCGTGACGCGGCTTCGTGACAATGCAAGCTCGACGTTTCTCGAAATCACCATCACCGAAGGTCGCAATCGCCAAGTGCGACGAATGATCGAAGCGCTGGGAAGCCGCGTGCGCAAACTTGTCAGAACCGGTATAGGTTCTGTGTCTATTAGCGAGCTCGAA
>JACMLA010000639.1 GCA_014379815.1 Bryobacteraceae bacterium
ACCTTCGGTCAGAACTGGAGCGTCGAAGCCGGATATCTTGGCTCTAAGTTGACTCGGCTAGGTGTACCCGACGTGAACCTGAATCAGCTCACCGTTGAACAATTAGCACTCGGTTCTCAGCTGACCCAGCAGGTCCCAAATCCGTATTTCAGGCAGATTCCTTCCAATACATCGCTGGGAACTCCCACGATTGCGAGAGGGCAACTTCTGCGCCCTTACCCACGCTTTACGACGGTCACGTTATACCGCAACAACACGGGACACTCGACCTACCATTCTTTTCAGTCGCGAATCGAGAAACGTTTCTCACGTGGCCTTACTTTTACAGTTGCCTATACCTTCTCGAGGTTGATTGACGACGCAGGTGCAGTGTTCGACTCCGCCGTACTGACCGGTCCGGTGGCCAACTTTCAGGCTGCCGATAGTTTTAACAAGAGGTTGGAAAAAGACGTGTCGACTGGGAATGTACCGCACATTTTCTCCAGCGGGTTTGTCTACGAAGTGCCTTTTGGACGGGGAAGGATGACTTCCCTTAGCGGATGGCGCGATGCTCTCGCAGGTGGCTGGCAACTGGCAGGTATTGCGCGCGCCCAATCCGGCAGTCCTATCGCCGTTACTCAGGCCACCAACTTGAACGCGTTTGCAGGCTTTGGCATTCAGCGTCCGAATCGGCTCTCCGATCCGACTCTTCCGGCGGACCAGCGGAGCACAGGCCGTTGGTTCAATACCTCAGCATTTGCCCAGGCTCCACAATTTACGATTGGCAATAGCTCCCGCAACCCCGTCGTGGGTCCTGGTTACAAGACTCTCGACGTTATGCTTGGTAAGACCTTCACAATTACAGAACGCATGCGAACTGAGTTTCGCGCGGAAGCTTTCAACGTCACTAATACTCCGCCGCTGGGAAATCCGAACGGCAGTTTCGGCAATGCTGCGTTCGGGACCATTACCACCGCGCTCGATCCGCGAGTATTTGAGTTTGTGCTTAAGCTCCAGTTTTGAGATCGTTTTATGAAGACTCGACGTTTTGTTCTCGCACTGATTAGCGCCCTGTGGATCTTCGGCCAGGAGTCTCCGGCTACGTTGCAAGTGACCGGCGCAGTAAAACAGCCGCTCACGCTAACGGCGGAGGATCTTGCGGGGATGCCCCGCACGTCGCTCGAAACGAAGAGCGACGGAATCGCCGTTACCTACGAGGGAGTGTGGCTTCATGAGGTGCTGAAGCGAGCAGGCAGCCCCACGGGCAGTGATTTACGCGGCAAAGCGCTTGCCAGCTATGTGGTCGCCGAAGCGAAGGACGGCTATCAGGTTGTCTTCTCGCTCGCAGAGTTCGATCCGCTGTTTACAGATTCTCAGGTGTTGTTAGCCGACAAGGCGGATGGCAAACCCCTTACTGGTGCGCAAGGACCGTTCCGTCTGGTCGCGCCAAAGGAAAAGCGAGGCGCTCGCTCGGTCCGAATGCTGACGAAGCTGGACGTGATATTGCTTCGAAAGTAGCCAACCAAATGCAGACGAGTGTTCACACGCAGTTGGGTTCGATTCGTCGCAGCCGTGGAGTCGGAGCGTCCGACCTGGCAAGGCGTGTCGGTGTGAGCCGTCAGACCATCTATGCCATCGAAGCGGGCTCCTACGTTCCGAACACCGAGGTTACGTTAAAGCTAGCGCGCGAGCTGGAAGTTTCCGTCGAGGAACTCTTCGCATTACAAACAGAGAAACCCGAAGCGCCTCAGGCGCTCGATTCTGAGGTTCTTAGCGCCACGGCATTGGCGAAAGGGCAAGCCGTTAAGGTGTGCCAGATCGGCAATCGACTCATCAGTGTTCCAGTGAACGCCTCTCCTTACTATCTGCCGGAGGCAGACGGTGTGATTTCGAGGCTCGGGCGCTCCCAGAGCAGAGCCGAGCTCGTCGTTTTCTCCGGCGACGAAGGGTATTCCAGGAAGCTCATTCTGGCTGGTTGCGACCCCGCGACCGGACTTGTTTCGCGAATGGTGGAGAAGTTAAGTGGCGTCGAAATCGTCTCAGCCGCGGCATCCAGTCAGCTGGCGCTCAAGTGGCTGAAGGAGGGGAAAGTTCACGTGGCGGGCTCGCATTTGCAGGACCCGGAAACGGGTGAATTCAATTTGCCGTTCCTCCGCCGCGAGTTTCCCAATGAAGATTTCGCCGTCGTCACCTTCGCTCACTGGGAGGAGGGTTTTGTCACGGCTCCCGGAAATCCGAAACAGATCAGGAAAGCCGAAGATCTGGCTAAGAAGAACGTGCAGTTTGTAAATCGCGAAGCTGGATCTGGAAGCCGGGCACTCCTCGATCGTTTGCTTGCCGAAACCGGAACTCCCGTCAAGAAGATTTCGGGCTATGCCAGGCTCGCGTGTGGTCACCTGGCGGCAGCATACATTGTTCATACCAATGAGGCTGACTGCTGCCTGGCGACCCGGTCCGCGGCGCAAGTCTTTGGTCTTGGCTTCGTCCCCCTGCAAAGCGAGCGATACGATTTCGTGATGCGCAGGCAAACGCTGGAGACTCCTGCTGCACAAGCGTTCCTCGACGTGCTGCAGAAGGCGAGCCTCCGTCGGAAGCTGGAAGTTCTGGCCGGGTACGACACGTCTCAAACGGGAGTCATCCTTGCTTAGGCTTTGGTGTGCAGGACTCTATCTTTGTGCATGCCTGATGGCAGCAGAGTTCGACTGGAACCTGCGCAAAGGCTTCCCGCTTCCGATGGTTCCAGCCGACAATCCGATGACGTTAGAGAAAGTGGAGTTGGGACGGCATCTGTTTTACGACAACCGCCTGTCTGTGAACGGCCTCCAATCCTGCGCTGGTTGTCACAAGCTGGAGTTGGCCTTCACGGATGGCCTTGCCAGGGCGAAAGGTACGACCGGCGAGATCCATCCGCGCTCCAGCATGAGTCTCGTGAATGTTGCTTACTCACCTGTTCTCACCTGGGCACATCCGAGGCTCGATTCCCTTGAGGTCCAGGCGTTAATTCCGATGCTCAGCACAGAGCCGGTTGAACTTGGTTTGCAGGGCATCGAGACGACGATGCTTGCCAGACTTCGAGGCGACCAAACGTACCATCAATTGTTCTCTGCTGCATATCCGGGAGACGCGATCCCTACACGATGAAGAACGTGACGAGAGCGCTGGCGTCGTTCGAGCGCAGTATTATTTCCACTCGATCAGAGTACGATCGCTACCGCTACGGCGGTGAGCCCGATGCTATATCTCCTGCTGCTAAAGAGGCGAGATTCTGTTCTTTTCCAGCGAGAAGGCCGGCTGTTTCCAGTGTCACGGCGGCTGGAACTTCAGTGGGTCTATCCGTTTCGCCGGTGGCGTTATTAATGTGCCGGAGTACCACAACACTGGTTTATACAATCTGCCCGGCTTAACTTCTTATCCCGAAGGGAACACGGGATTGCATCGACACACCGGCGCAAGTGCAGACATCGGAAAGTTCAGAGCGCCCACGCTTCGGAATATAGCGGTAACAGCTCCATACATGCACGACGGGAGTATTGGGACGTTAGAAGAAGTAATCGAACACTACATGGCTGGAGGTCGCGCGTTCGACAACCCAAACAAGAGCGAAATTCTCCGGGGCTTCAACTTGACGATGAAGGAGAATCAGGACCTCGTCGAGTTTCTGAAATCCCTTACGGACAAGGACCTCTTATCCGACCCGCGCTGGAGCAATCCCTGGAAACCCGCCGCAGCTCGAAGCGATCGACAACGTTAGTAGCTTTTGGGTAGTGGGTCCATTTAAAAGGGCGCAGAATAGCTCGCAAACCGTTTGAGCAAAGTGGGCGGTATACTTCATAAAATCGCGACACGCGACCTGTGAAGCAAGCTGATTGTTTTTGCTTCATACATTCGCGGGAGAGAAATATGGACAAAACTGACACAGTCTCTTGCGGCTGAGACGGAGGCGTTGAGGGAGGTATACGCCGCACTCAACCGGAACAATATTCCGGCAACTCTCAAAGCATTTGACC
>JACMLA010000640.1 GCA_014379815.1 Bryobacteraceae bacterium
CGCTGATCGGGTTCAACGCCGACAAGAGGACAGTAGTGACGGGTGTCGAGATGTTCCGGAAGCTTCTGGACGAGGGAAGAGCGGGCGACAACGTCGGACTTCTCCTGAGAGGAATTGCGAAGGAGGAAGTGGAGCGAGGAATGGTGTTGGCCAAGCCGGGCAGTATCACGCCTCACACGAACTTCCTGGCCGAGGTCTACGTGCTCACGAAGGAAGAGGGCGGACGACACACTCCGTTCTTCAAGGGTTACAGACCGCAGTTCTATTTCAGAACGACGGACGTGACGGGAAGTGTGGAGTTGCCGGAAGGGATGGAGATGGTGATGCCGGGCGACAACGTTCAGATGACGATCGAGTTGATCACGCCGATCGCGATGGACGAAGGTTTGAGATTCGCGATTCGCGAGGGTGGACGAACGGTTGGCGCCGGTGTCGTAACGAAAATCATCAAGTAAGCAGGTTTGACGTAGAGCTGAAAGAGAACGGCGCCGCGATTGTGGCGCCGTTCTTTTGTGTGCCCAGCATGGGCACTGGCTTAGAGGTGAAAGTCCTTTGGGAAGTTGATCGCAACGACCCGAGCAAACCGCAAGGCACGCTGGTGGTGGGCAGCGGCTCAAGGCGCAATGCATACAGCCCTACCGGGGTCATATTTCGACCGGCTCGGAGTACCCCGGATGGCCACACAGACAGTATGAGGAACCCATTGAATGGGAGCCGCCGAAACGATGTTCTCCGACGGTTGAACTTTCGCAAATGCGGCATACTGTCCGCTCCATACGGCGCCAGTCATGAACGTGATCACTCTCGATCCATCGATGCTGTTCTGCCAGATGAGATCGTTGTTTCCGTCGGCGCCGATGTCAGCTGCCGCAGCGATGTGCCAGCTGGTATCGACCGCAGCGAATACTGTGTTCTGCCCGGCATACGCCGCACCGTTCATGAACGTGATGGCGCGGAGTCCGCTGCCCGATTGCTCCCATACCATGTCGGGTTTGGCATCGCCGTTGAAGTCGGCCAGCGTTGCGAGCATCCATGAAGGGCCAAGGTTCAGCAACGCCGCGCTCGACGTGTTGGTTGAACCGTTCATGAACCAGACCGAATGATCGCCGGTGGAATCGTTCGACCAGATCAAATCCGGATTTCCGTCGGAATTCATGTCAACCGCTCCCGCAAATCGCGACGCCGGGGAAACGGTGCCCATCACTTTGTAATGGTTGGTGCTGCGAACTCCTCCCAAGCTGCGCAAAGAAGGACAATCATTCAGACTGTTTGGGGCTACGGTTGTCGGCCAGCCGACCCGATCCGAAATACGCGCGAACAGCGGATTGCGTCATCCACGAATCACTCTGACATTTCCCGATATACGTAATGCCCTTATCGAATAAGAAAGGAAAACGCCGCTCCGGTGGAGCGGCGTTCCAACCAATTACAGTTTCGATGTTTACTTCCGCAAATTCATTATTAGTTAAGTTACGGGCCTTCGTATCCGGCATCCTTAATCTCCGGAACGCTACCGAATTGTTACCCGGACGACTCCGATCAACGTAGTATCCGAAGCCGGTTTTGCAAGAATGTCTACCTCACCTGCGTGTACTCCGGTCACCGCTCCAGAATTCGACACTCGCGCGATGGATTCGTCGTTCGAGCGCCAAACGAATCCACCTTCTGGTTTGTAGCCATACATTACGACAGAAAGCTGGACCGAAGACCCAATGCTCACGACGGGGGACTTCGGAGTTATTTCAATTCGAATTATCGGTGGGCCGGGCGGCGTGAGAGGTTCGTGCTTGCAGCCGGAAATCACTATCACACCCAATAAAGATCCAAAGATTCGTCGATTCATAATTGCGTCCTGATAATGGAATCTAATAGAAGATCAAGTTGAAGTATCCACCTGCAAGATCATTTGCAACCCCTGCCAGCGGACTTACAACCCGAGAAGTTCCAGCAGCGTTGCCGGCATGATAGATACCTGTCAGCAAGGGATAGTACGGCGGGCCGTTCTCGTAAGCATAGACAGGAGCCCCACTGTCGCCCCCTAAGGCCGCTCCCGAAGTGAATACATTCTGTGAGAGGATTACCCAGTTGCTGCGAATCAGCACGCCGACACCGGCGTACGCCGCCGAATCTGGATAATAGTCCTGTGAGGAGTAATTTGCGCTGAATGTTGTAGTCCCAGTTGTTCTGCCCGTCTTGGTATTCGTGACCAAACCACACCAGAAGCAACTTGGCCATGCGTACTGTTCAAAATACGAAATAGTTGGCGCTGGCGAACCGGACGGCACCGAATTCGCCCTAGTAACGCGCCCCACGGATCCAATGCTGTCACCGTCATAGCGAACGAGCGTCGCGTCGCTCCACCGACAAACACGCCCTGAAGGGCATGGGCTGCCCGTGAAGGGCGCTGGGTCTGTATCCTCGCCCGCACCGACCCTCCTCGGGTAAGCTGGCTGATACCAAATATCATTGGAAGCATCGACTGCCCACATGTTGTTGCTGCAATGCGACGCCGTGATGAAATAGTTGGCTCCAGGTTGCGAGCTTAACCCGACATTCGCACCAAGCGTACAAGTGCCCCCACTGTGTGTAATCTGCAGCCCGCCCGCCGTCGGACTTGCCACACTATCGCGGAGGTTTGCAGTCATCGGAAAAGGTGGCGACATGTAGTTGAACTCTATCGCTCGCGATGAGACGCCCTCTGCCGTGGCCATTCGATCCCATTCCTCACGAACCTGGAAGGAGGTCACGCTAACGGCCAAACGATTGCTTCTGTTGTCAATTCCAACAAACACTGTTCCTTTTGGGACCTCATGGCGGTACAGTCCTCGTTTCCAGGATCGAAGCTGCGCAAATGCAAATTCTCCGCGTTCGAATCGTACTGGCGCGTGCGAAGCTCGAGAAAGTTCGAAGTGCCCCGACACTTCGGCTGCTGCCAGAACAGGCCGTATGGCCGCCTCAACGGTTGCATGGGGAGTCGCGGGATCCGTAAGGAGAACCACAATTCCGGTTGAATCGACGTAGAGCCCAGCAAATGCGGGGACGCGGTCGGCGATCGCATCGAGGACGTCATCATGCGCCCGCCAAGCACGAGGGTTGATTTCGAGTGAAGCTTGAGACGTCTTGACAGCAGGAGCTGATGGGTCCTGCGATTCAGGCGCGCACGAACTAACGAGAAGCGCCACGACAATCGGCGCCACGACCTTCGGGAAAGGGTAATTCAGTCGGGTCAGGTCGAATGGTGTTTTCATAGCACTCTCCATATCTAAGGGATGGAGTTGTACCCGCCTAGATGGGATGCACCAGCATATAGAAGAGTTATCATGGCAAGAGCGCATCAACAATGCGCTTTCCATATCACCCAAGTGTACGTTTTATATCAAATGCCGCCGAGACGGCCTTAACAACGAGCGTGTGCTCGTACTTCATAGTGGCTTACACCAAAACTGTTTGAAAAAAAACCACGCTATCAAGCGTGGTTTTCATGATAGGCAACCTGCAACCATCTACCTCAGTGGATATCTGTAGGGCATGCGACAATACCAAAGCACTGGTCTCCGTCTTTGCGCGAGTATGCAAGACCAATTGGCGGCGTTGCGAGATTCCCCATTGCGAGCTGTTCCCGGCTTCGGGCGACTTCGCGCGACGGAGGTATCGCTGCTGAATAAGCACCCGCGCTGAAGCTAGAATTTCGGGCGGCCCTCTTGAGCGCGTATTCGCGTCCAATTCGCGTCCAATTCGCGTCCAATGTGTTGACAGGACTCCCCTAACTGGCGATAATTCGAGGCTAGTCACAACTCAACGCCGGACAGTGGTTTAGCCCGGCGCGCCTCGAGTCCCCACCCGCGTTACAGTAGCGGGCGCACCCGGCGGCAGCGGATGGATACCGGCTCCTCTACTGGAGCGTCACGGTCCACCCGCGTTTTTGTTGAATGTGGCCAGCGAATTCAACGCGCAGTAAAGCACTCCCGAGGTCAACCAACATGGCTGGAAGAATTCGCATTCGTCTCAAGGCGTTCGATCACGCGGTGATTGACCAGGCGGCAGCGGACATCGTTCGCACCGCCGAGAAGACGGGGGCGCAGGTATCGGGTCCGATTCCGCTCCCGACGAAGACGAAGCGGTGGACGGTGCTCCGCTCGCCGCACGTCGACAAGAAGTCGCGAGAGCAGTTCGAGCTCAAGACTCACAAGCGGCTGATCGACATCCTCGACAGTCGC
>JACMLA010000641.1 GCA_014379815.1 Bryobacteraceae bacterium
CCGGGTGCCTGCCAAACTGGAGCAGCGGTGATCCGAACCTGGAACGTATCGTGGTCTGGAACAGCGACTTCCCGAATAAAAAGCCCGACCCGGTCCAGTGTCCAGTCGTCGAGAAGATCCCCGTTAACTCTTACCTGAAGGTGGGGTCTGCCAACGGTAAACATGGCTTGGAGCGCAAAGCCCCGGATACGAAGCTGCAAAGGTCCCGGGAGAACGCGCTTCAGAGTTGCAGTCGCCTCGCTCCCGATCCAGCGGTACTTGTTCCCGAAGTCTCCTTCCAGTTCGAACCACCCGGTTCCAAGGCGGCTCTCGTGGCCTGGCAGCGAAAAATCGATGATATCTTCGCGGTCGCCAGGGTATAGCTCCCGCTTGTCTGCGGATGGCAGCAGATTGAAGACGTGTCCTTCGTTCGGAGCCTGATAGCCGCAGACCTGGCAGACGAGCACGGATTCGTCTTCCAGAACAAACTTTCCCTGACAATCCGGACAGCGCAGAAGAGACTCAAAAGGTTCAAGAGGCGAAGTTACCGGATCTCCGCTTTTCCGGCAAACTGCAGCGATCGTGCCTCCCAGCAGGCGGGCTGCGCGCCACACCGACTGGTATGGATCCATACGTATTGCCAGGCGCTTCACGATGCGTTCGCCCCATCCACGTTCAGGTACGAACAGATCGTACTCATGCGCTGCAAAATGACGCCGAACGAGGGCATCCCAGCCGTTCAGATCCAGGGTATGATTCTGCCGGATGCCAAAGCTCTCTTCCTGATGCGCTCCAATGACGTCCTGCACGAGATACCCAAGCAACCCCCACTGGTGCAGACGATACTCCCAGCTCTTCATCTCGCGTTCGTAAGGAGCGCGATAAAGACGCAGCGAGAGCAGGCGGCGCATCGGTTCTTCTGAGAACAGGAAGATCCCGCCCGGCGCCAGCACGCGGATGACTTCCCGGAAAATCGCATCCAGATCCATAAACTGGCTCAGGGTCTGGTGGGTCATGATGAAGCGAATCGAAGCATCGGCAAACGGGAGTTGCGCTCCATCCCCCGCAATCCGGATAGGGGATCGCTGTAGATTCCATGCTTCTTCAAGAAAGACCCCGTGGCGCAGGGCATCTGCGGAAATGTCCAGCGCAAATCCATCCGCGTCGTACTCATTGGCGAGCAGATAACTGGTGTGGCCCGCGTTCGCGCCGATCTCGAGGAAGGGCGTCATGGGGCCGATAAATTCGAGATGATTCCGAATGATTCCGTTACGTCTGCGGTTCTCCTCCAGATAAGCCGCCGTGGCTCGTTCCGGTTCGCCGAATGAGGCGAAGTTGTGAAACTCAACCTGAGCGCGTTTCACCGAGAATGCCTGCGAGCTCAAAGAAACATCTCGACTTTCATGCCGCGCAAATCGCTCAGCAGCAGATCGGGAGTGCAGGCGATCAGGGCAGCTCTGGGTACAACTCCGGTAGCCACAGCTACTGCGCGGATCCCATTTCGTTTGGCGGCCTCAATGTCATTGGGGTGGTCGCCGACGAGGCTGACGACCGTGTCCCTTCGGAGCCACCCGGCGGTGCGCGCCTGCCGCATGGCGATCGCAACGAGTCCAGCTCTGGTGCGCGCCTGCTCGGCAAAGGCACCGAAGCGGAAGTAAGAAAGCAGGCCGGATCGCTCCATCTTCTGCCAGCCGATTCTCGTGAGATTGCCCGTGACCAGACCCATGGGAACGCGGGAGCCGTGCAGCTTTCTCAGAGCATGCCGGACACCGGGGCAGACCTTACGACGCAGGTCAGGCAGTCCTTTCGAGTAGAGCTCCTGGGCCAGCCGCACGACGTGTGGCATCGCCTGGTCAATTGCTTCCGGAGGTGCGCCGGCATTCGATAACATCAACCGGATCAGATCCCGGTCGAGTCTTCCGCTGGTATCGACTCCATCGAGTGTCGTGGCGAGACCGGTGACGGCCGCGATTGCATCTACAAGAGCGCGCTTGTGGTGAGGCCCGGCGCTCCGGATCAGCGTGCCGTCGATGTCAAACAAAACGAGGGCGGCTGCAGCAGGCACTAGTCTGATGATAGCGACGATGATAACGACGATGACGACGGCGAGTTCTCGATCTGCTCGGCGAGCTTCAGCAGTTTGGTCACCGACGCCCAGTTCCTCGCGGTCGAACTATCTTTCAGGGTTCGATTCAATTCCTCCGCGAGTCGTCCCCCGGAGATCCCGTTAGGACACCACGCGTACACTGCGCGAGGCCCCGTCGCCAGAATCTCAGGAGTCCAGTCCTGACCGGCGAGCTGCTTTACGGGTGCAGACCAGTCCGAGGAATCGAGAAAGGCCACAAGATACCGGGAAGGTTCGGTTGCCACGTGGGAGAGCGGATCTGCCTCCACAACGGAACGCAATTCGACCGCGGTCAGCACGATGATTCTGGCTGAGAAACCGATGCGACTGGCGAAGGCAGATTCCAGTTTGGCGCTAATTTGCTGTGTAGTTTCCCCGGTATCGTCGACGAATACCACGTTGCCACTGTTGAGCAATGTCGTTGCGTGCCGATAACCAAGACCGCTGAATAGCTGCCGCAAATCGGCCATTGCTACTCGTTTCGCGCGTCCCACGTTGATTCCGCGAATTAGTGCGACACAGGTTTTCGGTTTCGGTTCTACCCGAATTACGTTGGACATCTATTTCGAAGTTAATTCTGTTTTCATCGCTGTGATAGCCACGTTACAATGGTGCCGATGCAAGTGATGCAAGCCGGGTCACACAAACTCCTTCTGCTGGAGCTGGACCCCGAGTTTGTCACAAATATTGTCAAGCAAGTTGGGTTTGAGCACCGGATCGCCGACGGCCCAAGACAGCTGACGCTCGACCTGACGGCGCTGGAGCGCCAGGCTCCCCTGCTGCTGTTTGACGCCGCGGATCCAGGTAATCTTGGATGGTTTTCCCGTTGTCAGTTTTACGTGGACGGGAGAACTGGATCGGTTTTGCAGACTCCCATCACGGTTGCCAATCAGCGTGACCGTTCCGGGAACGTACTCCCAAATGCCATGCGGGTGCAGATCGCCAAGGAAATTCCAGCGAGCTTCCGGATGCCGGGTAAACAGGCAATCACTGAGCAGGTAGTGTACGCGGTGCTCTACAACTTCCTGAACGCTCTGATGACCATCGGTGTCGGTGTGTGTGGGAGTACCGGTGTGGTCCGGCCGCTTGCAGGCCGTACGGAAAGCTTCGGAACCCGCAACTAGTGATCTCTGCCGCAAGGCTAATTGCCTTCCGCGTTTTGGAGCGTGTCAGTGAAGGTGCGTACGCATCGGACCTGCTACTGCGTGAAACGGCACATGTGGATTCGCGCGACGCGGGGCTGGCCTCCGAAATTGTCTATGGCTGCCTGCGCCGTCAGCTCCAGCTGGACTGGCTGATCGACCAGCAGACCGGGGGAAAGCGTCTGGACCCTGCCGTTCGTACGGCTCTCCGAATTGGGCTTTATCAGCTGGTCTACCTTGAGCGTATTCCTCCTCATGCGGCGGTAGGCGAGAGCGTAGAACTTGTCAAAGCTGCCAAAAAAGTGTCTGCAGGTGGCCTCGTAAACGCAGTCCTTCGCCGGTTGAGCCGGGTGGAGGAACCACTCGCATGGCCATCGCGTTCTGTAGCATTGTCCATGCCAGCCTGGCTGCTGCAGCGCTGGGACCACCAGTTTGGGCCTGACGTCGCGGAAGCTATCGCTAAATCATTTCTGGAGGTACCCGAGACGTGGGTTCGCAATCCTCCTGCCGATGCTGCAGGTGTAGAAATAGAGGCCGCACCGGATGTGCCCGGAGCCTATCGGGTGATTTCGGGAGACTCCCGCGGACTACGAATCCAGGATGTAGGGTCGCAATCGATCGTTCCCTTGCTGCAGTTGCGCGCCGGTCTCAGCTTCCTCGACTTATGCGCAGCGCCTGGAAACAAGACAGCCCAGGCGATGGAGACCGGAGTCACCGGGATTGCGTGCGATGTGCACCTGCACAGGTTGAAGGGAATGAATGGAGACGGTTGCCGGCGCGTGGTGCTGGACGCTAGTGTAGGACTTCCATTCCACCAGCTCTTCGACAGAATCCTCGTGGACGCGCCCTGTTCCGGGACCGGCACACTGGGGAGGAATCCTGAGATCCGGTGGAAACTGGAGCTCTCCGATATTCAGGAGTTGCAGGCAAAGCAAAAGCGGATTCTCAGCAATGCGCTGGCCCAACTGAAGCCTGAAGGACTGCTGGTTTACTCGACCTGTTCACTGGAGCGGGAAGAGAACGAAGATGTTGTGGAAGCAATGCCAAATGCCAGTATTGTGTCGCAGCACCGTCGCACTCCAGGTCTGCAGGCAGGAGACGGTTTCTTTGCTGCGGTCCTGCAAGCGAAACCGAGTGCGGCAGAGCCAGACGGGATTGCTCCGAATTAAGATAAAATAAGGGAAACCAGATGAACGAGCAGCAGCTGACAACCATCCTTTCCTCAGCAGCGGTTGTTGCCGTCCTGCTCGCACTCATCACCAACATCAACAACAGCGCTCGCGCCGAAATGGCAAGCCTATTTGCGCAAATGGGCGCGCGCATCGATGGAACTAACCAACGCATCGAAGACATGCGCCACCTCTGGCGTGCCGAGCTGGGCCGTGTGGAAGATGACGTATCGAATCTCCGGGACGAAATGCGGTTAGGGTTCCAGCACCTTAACCAGCGCTTCGACGACATGCCCGCCCTCTGGCGGGCCGAACTGGGCCGCGTGGAAGACTAATGGATGCGCGATTGAAACACGTGGAAGAACAGCAGCGCAATAGCTAGAATCCATCGGACGCCTCATCGCGCAGGCGCGTGTGCCTAGCAGAGCTTGCGGTGTTCCTTCAGAATGCAGCGGTCCATGACAACTTCCAAACCAGCGGCCCTCGCCTTTGCCGCGGCGTCGATATGTTCGATGCCTTCCTGCATCCAGACTACCCTCGCTCCCAGTGCAATTGCTGAGTCAACGATCGGACCGACTTCTTCCGACCGGCGAAAGATGTTGACGATCTCGAAGGGAGTGGGTATATCTTCCAGCCGGCGGTAACACGTTTGCCCAAGAATTTCGCTGTGTCCAGGATTGACCGGAATAATGGTGTAACCCTGACTAAGCATGTACTCGGAGACGCCATAGCTGGGGCGAAACTTCTTGGGAGACAGGCCCACGACAGCGATCGTTTTCCACTTTCGAAGAATATCAGTCGGCGTCATCCTGGGCTCCCTCCATCTTTAAGACGCGGCGGAAACGATCCACCTCGCGGGCGGTTAAATGGCGCCACTCCCCGGGCTTTTGATCGAGTTCCAGGAAACCGACACGCACCCGGCGAAGCTTTTCCACGAGCCTGCCAAAGTGCCGAAACATCATGCGGATCTGATTCTGACGACCCTCCGTCAGACGCACTTCGTACCAGGGAGCCGTCGCATTCTTGATGAGCTTGATTTTGGCAGGCGCGGTCGGGCGTCCATAAAGGAAGACTCCGGAGCGAAACTCTTCCATCTGATCTTCAGTCAGTGCCCCGTTCGCTTTGACCACGTACCACTTCTCGATGTGCATCTTCGCGGACGTGATGCGGTTGGCGAATTCGCCGTCGTTTGTAAGCAGCAAAAGACCCTCGCTGTAGTAGTCGAGACGCCCGACCGGGTAGACGCGCTCCTTCATTCCCTGCAGATGATCGAGAACTGTTGTACGGCCCTGAGGGTCAGACAGCGTCGTAACGACTTCCCGGGGTTTGTTGAAAGCGAGATAAATCAGGTGCGAGGGTCGGCGCAACAGCTTGCCATCGACCTTGATATGGTCGCGTGACAAATCCGCTTTGGTACCGAGTTCGGTCACCATGGTTCCGTTGACCGTGACCCTGCCTTCGACAATCATCTGCTCGGCTTTCCGGCGGCTGGTGACGCCTGCGTGGGACAGAATCTTCTGAAGCCGATCCTCACTCATTGTCCTTCCTCCTGGCTATCTAACGCTGCTTCCAAACCCGGCTCATCGCTATCTGAGAAGGCCATACGCCGCAGGTCTTCAAACTCCTTAAGGGTGGGAAGCTCGTTCAGGTCACGCAAGCCGAACTGAACGAGGAACTCCTTTGTCGTTTTGTACAGGATGGGTTTACCTACGACGTTCTTGCGGCCTGCGGTCGTTATCAGCTTACGGTCGATCAGCGTCTTCAGGACTCCGGCGCCCTGAACGCCTCGGATTTCCATAATCTCCGGTGCGGTAATTGGCTGTTTGTATGCAATGACCGCGAGTGTTTCCAGAGCTGCAAGCGAGAGCTTCAAAGGAGGATTGAGGTTGCGGACGACGGTCCGCACGGCCTCATGGTGTTCGGCCTTGGTGGCCATCTTGTAGCCGCCCGCGACCTCTTTCACCGTCAAACCATGCTCAGGTTTGTTGTACTCCGCAACCAGCCGCTCCAGCAGGATTCTGACTTCCTCTTGAGGGTCGCCCATAGCTCTCGCAATGGCTTCCAGCGTAAGAGGTTCATCGGTGACATAGACGATAGCCTCGAGCAACGCGAGTTTGCGGCTTCCCTCTTCGTTATTCGCGGGTTGCGCCAGAGCCGATTGTGCGAAGTCTGATTGTGAGAAATCAATGATAAGCAGCTGCTCCGGCGTCGGGTCCGGGGCCCTCTCAATCGGTTCGCCTGACAATGCATCCTCGTCTGCCGGGCCGGCCGGCAGTTCGTGTTCCTTCAATTCGTCCATGAACTTAACTGTATTCGCCTTCAACTGCCGCGAGTTCACTCTCTGACTCGGGAACATCCTCTTTCTTCTCGCCGGCCTGGATGAGGATGTCGCCGAATGCTTCTGACTGCTGAAGTACAACGGCCTGACGTTTGACCAGCTCCAGAAGCGCAAGGAAGAGACAGAGCATGGCCCTCCGTGAGCCCTGTTGTTCGAAGAGGCCGACGACGGAGATGCTCGCTCCCTTTGGCACGCCGGCAAGCAGGTTGCGCACGAGGCGAATCATGTCCTGCACGGTAACGTCTTCTTTTTCGACACCGTAGGTGGGACGGCTTTTTGCCCTCTCGAGGACCATCTGAAACGTCTTCACCAGATCGAACAAACTAACGTCCAGGCCTGGGTTGATTACTTCGTCTTCGGTAAGAAACTGCCGGATTTGAGGATTCGACCAGACAGCCTCTTCCAGCAGTCTTTTTTGCTGAAGCATTTCCGCGGCATTCTTGTAACGCTCATGTTCCTGCAGCCGGTTCACCAGTTCAGTGCGGGGATCGTCTTCCGGCTCGATGGCCTGCAGCTCAGGATCGGTGGGCAACAACATCTTCGATTTGATGTGCACGAGTGTTGCGGCCATATAGACAAATTCCGAACCGAGCTCAATGTCCAGACGCGTCGCTTGTTCCATATACGCGAGGTATTGCGATGTGATCCGAGCGATCGGTATGTCTGAAATGGGTATCTGGTTTTTACGAATCAGGTCGAGCAAGAGATCGAGAGGTCCCTCGTAGGTATCGAGGTGAAAATTCAGAGGTGAAGACACTGCCTCACCAGGGTAACACGCATGTAAATGCAGGAACCTGAGCCTTTTAGGCAAGGAATGAAGCTGTTTCGGTTTTTAAACGAAGGCCGGGGAAGCAACCGACATGGGAAGCCGGACCTGGAAAACGGTACAGCCCGGGCGCGAATCGAAGCGCACCTCACCATGGTATTTCCGAACAATCCGATACACCGTATCCAGCCCAAGTCCAGTGCCAAGACCTGCACCTTTGGTTGTGAAGAAAGGATCAAAAACGCGGTCCTGAATCTCTGGCGCGATACCAGGCCCATTGTCGATCACTTCGACCAAAGCGGTGTCGATTTCGCGCATCGTTCGGATTTTGACTTCCCCGTTTTCTGCTACCGAGTCGAGGGCGTTCTCGAGCAGATTCGTCCAGACCTGATTCAACTCGCTGCCACTAGCTGTGATGGGTGGCAAAGTGTAGTCGTACTGTCGCACCACGTCCATACCCGGCTTGATCCGGTGGCCCAGCATGGTCAAAGTGCTCTCGATTCCGCGATGCAGATCCACCTCTTGGACGGCGGCCTGATCCATGAAGGAATACTCTTTGACGGCTCGAATCAAGTCAGAAATTCTTGTTGCGGAAGATTGGATTTCACGCAGCAGTTGCTCCATAGAGAGCCTTGCGGAATAGCGACTGAGTACGCTTTCAAGGGCGATGGGACTATCGAAGTCACGTAACACGTGCGCGACGTCTTCTGTATCTACCCCCGCTTCGGCCAGAGATGGAGCAAGGCGTCGGGCGCTTGGAACGCCATTGCGATCCAGTTCACGGAAGAGGGTCTCCTCGAGGTCTGACTGAGCCATGGAATCGAGGACTGGACGTGTGCCTAACTCGTTGACGCCTTGCTGCTCGCACGACACCAGAGTTGCCCTCTGCTCGAACGTAATGCCGTAGTTCTCGAGTCGCGTATTGGCCCGCAGCCACTCCTCGATGCATTCGCGAAGAGAGTCAGTAGCGCTAAGAATGGCAGAGTTTGGATTGTTGATCTCATGAGCCAGACCGGCAGACAGCTTACCCAGTGCAAGCAATTTCTCGCGATGGAAGTCGTATCGGGCTCCCTCCCGGACGCGATCGGACATCACGCCGACTAGTCTTGGGCCTAGCGCAGGGATCCTGCTCAGGAGAGCGTCGAAGAACTCCGACGACAGACAGGCGACTCTCGACTTCTGCACGGCGCGGGCTTCGATAGGAAACTCGCGCATTCGGGAAAAGGGAAGCATTCCTGTGACTTCCCGAAGTTCAATCACGAATGTCAGACCATCGGGGGCATCCTGACGAGCCCTCAGGCTACCTTCGAGCACCACAAACATCCGGTCAGCCGGAGAACCTGGCTTTATAAAAACTTCGCCGGCTTCGAGCTCCACTTCAGTCATCAGACTGGCGATCCACGTGAGATCGGAGAGCGTCAGATCTGCAAAAATGGAAACTGACTGAAGCTCCTGAGCCAGACGGTCAGCGACGGATCCTGCTTCGGGGGAACTCATGTGTGGGCCTTGAGCCACGACCCGATGCGGCGGACGGACTCGTCGAGGTTTTGCTGTGAGTTGGCATAGCTGAAGCGCAGGTAGCCCTCGCCATACGAACCGAAAGATGTGCCGCTGAGACACGCAATTCCCGCTTCATGCAACAAAGCATCGGCGAGGGTTTTGCTTGCAATGCCGGTTCCCGAAATGTTAGGAAACGCGTAGAATGCTCCATCAGGCATAGGGCAGCGGAAACCGGGGAGCGTGTTCAATCCGGCTACGAAAGCATCGCGGCGGCGACGAAACTCTGCAACCATATTCTGGCAGTCTTCCTGGGGACCGGTCAGCGCAGCAATGGCGGCACGTTGCGTGAAACTCGCTGTGCAGGAATTGGAATTGACCATCAGCTTGTTCACCGGATCGACCAGCCATTCGGGCATAACACCGTATCCGATCCGCCATCCCGTCATCGAGTAGATCTTGGAAAAGCCATCGAGAATGATCGTCTTCTCCAGCATTCCGGGCAGACTTGAGATGGATAGCGGAGGCTCGCCATAGTAGATGCGGGAGTAGATCTCATCGGACAAAATCATCACGTCACGGTCCCGCAGCAGGTTGGCCATCGCGTGAATGTCCTCCGGCGGAATCACCCCTCCTGTAGGATTCTGCGGCGAGTTCAGAATGACGAGCTTCGTCCGGTCAGTCACACGTGCCCGAAGCACATTGAGATCGAACGAAAATCCGCGATCTTCCAGCAGCGGAACTGGTACTGGCGTACCGCCGGCGTGGGCGATCATTGACTCGTAGATCGGGAACCCGGGATTAGGATAGATGACCTCGTCGCCCTCCTCGATGAGCGCCAGAATCGGAAAGTAGATAATCGGCTTGCCACCCGGAACCACGCAGACGTTTTGCGGCTTGACGGTGACTCCGCGCGTGGCGGAGATGTGATGTGCGATCGCTTCCCGAAGCTCCGGATAGCCCTGAGTCGGGCCATAGTGCGTCCAGCCTTCGTCGATGGCACGCTTGCCGGCTTCCCGGATATGCGCGGGTGTCTCAAAGTCAGGCTCACCAATCTCGAGGTGGATGATGTTGCGTCCCTGAGCTTCCAGCGCGCGGGCACGGACCAGAACTTCGAATGCGGTCTCTATCCCGATGCGGCCCATCCGGCTGGCTAGCTTCATCGGTTCGCCTCGGGATTCGGCTCGGGATTCGGCTGAGGATATGCGTTGCGAAAAAACGGGACGCCGGCACGCTCTTCTACGAGTTCGACTAAGTCTTCTATGTGCACTGGATCTCCCACCACACGTCCCGTCATCCGCGTGCCGTCTTCGTCGAGAGTCACAATAATCAGCTGATAAGGCGCTTCGGCGACAAACTCTCTGGGCGCGGCGTAGATCGTAGTCTCGGTGTACACTCGGCCCTTTCTCACTGGACCTTCTCCAGTATCGTGACGACGCAGGAAGCTCCGGAGCCACCAAGATTTTGTGCCAGACCGAGTTCTGCCCGCGGCACTTGCCGATCCCCTGCTTCTCCCCGGATCTGCAAAACCAGGTCGCAGATTTGCGCGACTCCCGTAGCCCCCACCGGATGCCCTTTTGCTTTCAGGCCGCCACTGGTATTCACTGGGAGTGGACCGTTCAGAGCCGTATTGCCTTCCAGAGTATACGGCCCGCCGTGGCCTTTGGCGGCAAAACCGAGATCTTCAATGGCAACAATCTCAGCGATGGTGAAGCAGTCGTGCACCTCGGCCAGATCCATCTGTTCCGGCCTCACGCCAGCCATGGAATAGGCTTTTTTTGAGGCTGATCCAACGGCCGGAAACTGTGTAATATCTGTTTTTCGGTCCAGAGCCACATAGTCTGAAGTTTGCGCAATACCGAGCACCCGGACTGGTTTGGTTGTGAACTCCCGTGCGCGGTCCAGAGGGCAAAGAATCACGGACGCCGCGCCGTCGCTAACCAGGGAACAGTCATAGATAGTCAGGGGATCGGCGATGGGTTTTCCAGCAAGCGCCTGCTCTGTGGTGATCACTTTGCGCATATGCGCGTCCGGATTCCTGGCGCCGTTGGCATGATTTTTGACTGCGACGGCAGCCAGATGCTCCCGGGTGGTCCCGAACTGATGCATGTGGCGCTTCGCGATCAGGGCGAAGAGTGCAGGGAAGGTTGCTCCCGCTTTTCCTTCGGTGCTGCACTCGCCAGCCATTGCCAGTATCTCGGCGACGCGAGGGGTTTGCTGGCTTGTCATCTTCTCCACACCGGTAACCAGAACCAGGTCGTAAAGGCCGGCTCCGACTGCAGAAACTCCGTGGAAGAATGCGGACCCACCCGAAGCACAGGCGGCTTCGATGCGGGTGCAGGAGATTCCTGTAATGCCCATCGATTCGGCGACGAAGGGCGCGAGATGGCTTTGTCCGACGAAAGAAGGTCCGGCGAAATTGCCCAGATAGAACGCTTCCAGTTGCGAAGGTTCGAGCTGCGCGTCTGCCATCGCCTTCTTTGCTGAGGTAGCGGCAAGGGACCGGATGTCCTCCGCGGGAAAGGCCCCGAAAGGCGTTTTGCCGATTCCTATGATTGCTACCGGTCTCATTGGCTCCGTAACGTTATATCCTGAGGACAGGATACCGCCCGCAAGCAATCTGATTCCTGTCCACGTTCTGTGCACGGTTGTCGTCATGGAGATGTGGAGGTCACTGGATGAGTGTGCCGCCGGGTAGTTCAGGTTTGACGATGAGCGAATCCGCACGTACTCCCGGGCTTCCTGCCGGCAGCGATGTCACGGAAGAGTCGCGGGAACTGCATGCGCGATTTGTTCAGGAGAACCTGAGGCGGATCTTTCTCCAGATCTTCCGCATGGTTGGCAATGTCGACGACGCGCAGGACCTGACTCAGGAAACCTTTATCAAGGCCCTCCAGCGGCAGAGTCAGATCAAAGATCTCGACCGGGCTTCCCACTGGCTCTCCCGGATTGCGACCAACACAGCGATAGATTTCATGCGGCGGCATGGTCGCCTCGCCACTACCGACATCGCGGAACTGCCCGACCCTCCCGCAACCGAGCCGGAACATAGTCCGGAGCGTCTGCTACTGCGGGCTGAGCATAGCGCGTACCTGCAATCCGGACTCCGCACGCTGAGTGAGCGGGAGCGAACGGCTCTGGTGCTTCGCGATGTGGATGATGTCCCGAGCAGGGATGTCGCGAAGCTGATGCAGTGCTCGGAAGCAACGGTTCGGTCGCATATTGCAAATGCGCGGATCAAATTTCGAAGGTACCTCGAGAGGAGGAAAGCATGACTCATCGGGGAGATTGGCAGGCGCATGGCCGAAAAGAATCTCTGGCTCTGTTTGC
>JACMLA010000642.1 GCA_014379815.1 Bryobacteraceae bacterium
GTCGACTTCCCAAACAGCTACGCAGACTACGACAAGATGACGAAGGCCACAGTTGGCTATCCCTACAACAGTATTTTCAAGCAGGATGACAAAATCCCCGGTTTTTTGTCTTGGTCTGCTCCAACAGCAGGAATGTGGCTGCCGGGCGGATTTGACCCCGTGCTGTTTGCGACCAAGCACCTTTTGACGGTGAACGACACCGTTTCAACTGTGGTTGGCACCCATACGATGAAGTTCGGTGCGTACTTCGGCCAGGTGATCAATAAGCAGCCGAGCAATGATCCATCGGCTGGTCTGATCCAGTTCGGTACTGCACATCCGCTCACCAGTAATAACATTCTGGCCGACATGGTGGCTGGAATCGGACAGGACTATTCGGAGAACACGAAGGCTATTGTTCGGGACATGGGATGGAAGGAGTTCGCGTTCTTTGCCCAGGACAACTGGAAAGCTACCCGGCGCCTGACGCTTGAGTACGGGCTGCGTGTGCAGCATCTTCAGCCGTGGACCGCCCGGAACGGCCTGGGTATCGCAACCTGGGTGCCAAGGTTGTACGACTCCGCCGCTCCTTCAGCAACTCTTCCCGGAATATCGTGGAATGCGAAAGACAAGAGCGTGCCCCTTGCCGGATGGGCAACCAAAGCCCTGCATCTGGCGCCGCGATTTGGGTTCGCATACCAGTTGGATGGTCAGGGGAACACAGTGGTTCGCGGTGGGATCGGACGGTTTGTGTATCACGATCCCCAACTGGCGGCAGGCGCAATGGACCTTCCGGCAGGCCTTAGAAGTGTCAGCGTCAACGGCGGCTACAACGTTCGCGACATTCAAAACACGCAGAACGCTGGCGGTCTCGTGTTCGGAGGCTCAACGGTTGACTCGGCTGACGATCGCCAGCCGACTACCGACAGCTGGAATCTGACCGTCTCGAGGCGCTTGCCCATGCGGTCGCTGTTTGAAGTAGCCTATGTGGGAAATCGTTCCAGGAACCTGATCAACGGAGACGCACTGGCTAACATTAACAAGGTGCCAATCGGCGCCATGCTCAATGACCCAACAGGCGACTTGAACAAGTATCGGCCGCTTACTCAGTGGCAGTCGCTCTCAGTTCAATCTCACGACTTGTCGTCCAACTATCACGCTTTGCAGTCCTCCTGGGGCAAGCAAAGCGGCAGAACCAACTTTACATTCGCGTACACGTGGTCAAGGGCGATGGGCATCACCAACGGCAACCTGAATGGCTTCGACCGCAACGCTGCCTACGGACCTCTGAGCTTCGACCGCACCCATGTGGTCTCAGCTACTTACGTTCTCAATACGCCCAACTGGATCCCGAAAGACTATAATGCGTTGCTTCGAGGCGTTGGAAACGGTTGGGTCGTTTCAGGCGTGGTGCAAGCTTACAGCGGTCCGAATCTGCAGCAGAACAGTAACAATCAGAACTTCAATCTGACTGTCCCGGCACCCGGAGGAAGCGGAAACCTGAATAGCCAGTACGTAGTTGGTACGGATGCTATCCGGCTCCAGCCGCGGATCATCTGTAACCCGACGGCGAACCTGCAGGAGGGGCAGTTTGTCAACGCCGCCTGCTTTGCACCGCCAATCCCCGGTTCTGGCGGCCGGCCCGGTATTAATGGAGATACCATCGCTCCCTACATGCGTGGACCAGCCTACTTCAATGCAGATCTCTCGCTGTTCAAGGAGTTCTCTTTCAGCGAGTCGAGGAAGATTCAGTTCCGCGCTCAGGCGTATAACTTCCTGAACCATCCGATCCGCAGTTTCATCGGGAATCAGGATCCGAACATTACTCTGAACTTCGATGCGGCCGGAAAGCTCACTAATCCGCGATTCGGATTTGCAGACAACAGAGTTGGCCACCGGACCATGATGCTGGGTGTGAAGTTCTTCTTCTGATTTTCTCGTTTCACCCATAGTGGGCGGCATTCTTTGCCGCTCACTCACCTTAGGTTGTATTCCACTGCTTCCCATACAATGTAATCAAATGCTGGCTCGAGTCTTTCTTCTCACGGCTCTCGCCTTTCATGCCCGGGCCGCAGCCTTCGATCAACTTTGGCAGGAAGCAGTGGCGCTGCATCAGAAAGGTGAGTACGAGGCAGCGGCGGCTAAGTATTCCGAGATACTTAGCACTCGTCCGGACTACGTTCCTGCCTTGTCTAACCTCGGTGCGGTTTACTCGAGAACCGGGCGTTTCGAATTAGCGTCGACGCA
>JACMLA010000643.1 GCA_014379815.1 Bryobacteraceae bacterium
AGGCTGTACAAGCCCGGTTGCACCGAGGGAAGTGCAAACGACCCCACCTGCCTGACTGTGACGCCTCCGCCAAAACCGAAGTACGCGCCAGTACGACCGTTTGTTTTCGGCTGCGCAGTAATCTGAACTCGCGTCCCCGGTGCAACCCTGTTCAGTCTGCCGCTTACCGAATATACGCGACCTTTCTTTAGCTGTATGTCAAGGCCGCTGAGCTGCTGACCGGAAATGAGAGTGATCGCGGCCGCTGAAGTTACATCGGTTGCATTCGGGTAAAACGTGGGCACATAGTCAAGTCTCGGCTTGTCTTTTCCGTCTTCAGCCGATACAGTTGCTGCAACTGCTGGTCCAAACGAACCTTTTTGCGCCCGAATGAGATACTTTCCTGGCGTGAGGTTTGCGATTCGGAAATCTCCAAGATCATTCGTCCCGTTGCCGCCCAGCATTTGAGGTTGTCGTCCGAACGGCTGGTTCCGCATCACACTCACCATGGCATTCGCGACGGGTTCCCCATCCTCGTCAACAACCTTCCCGGTAATCACCGCCTGTTTCGGGATTTTGAAGTCGATGCTGGCGACCTTGTCTCCGCCCTTCACAGTGATGTTCGAACCGGGACCGAACTGACCATTTCTGGACCCGTACTGCTGCCGAACGTACCCGGCCTTTTCCGCAGAAAGCGTGTAGACTCCGGGTTCCAGATTACGGAATGAAAAATCCCCCCCGGCGTCACTTGGCGCTACTACGCTCGGCGGAGGACCCATCGTCATCACCCCAGGGGATCGTATCTGCATTAGGGACAGCGTGGCTTTACCGACGGGCTCGCCTGTGGACGCGTCAGTCAGGCGGCCCTCGATGGTGGCAAGCTTTTTGTCCGGATCGTCCGCTGAACCCGCGGGAGTTCCCGTCTGGGGCCGGGCGAATGCCTCACTGGTGTGAGCGACGAGAAACAGAATCGTAATCAATCTTCGGCGCATTTCACCTCCGAATGGTCGAATTGTACTCGATTTTTATCTTTTTACAAGCATGAGTGACCTAAATGACAGACAATTACCAATGCCCGTCAGCGCTACCAACCTTCGGGCACCAACTAATTCGCGATTTCGTAGCACTCGGGCATCCTGCCTGAATCATCGTGGCACGATGTCCATAATGGATTCTGGCAAGCATCGCAGCGATTCGCCCAGTGCACTCTCACGACTGCTCAAACGTCACGAGTTATATTGCGAATCAGTGTGACAGGAGACTAATGCAGCAGGTCAGTGACCCGGAGCAGAGCCTCGGGAGCGTGGAGCGGAGACCACGTTTCGCCTGGCCGCAAGACCTGAATGAGAGAGTATGAATCCTCGCGGGGCGAGCGGAACACAATGAGTTCACGACGGGTTAGATCAAGGAGGATGTATTCGGGAAAACCGGATCGTGCGTACAGCCGCGCTTTTCTTTGCGAGTCGAATGGAAACGTTGAGTCTGAGACTTCTGCCACCAACAGAACGTCGCCCGGTCCAGGGTGGTTGGAGCGGTAGGCGACGGCGTCCTCTCGAAGGACCGATACATCGGGAAGCGGCAAGGAATGAACGGAGTCGCCTTTGTTTGGTTCGATGGGAAGCTGACTCCGAACCTTCGTGGCTCCAAAAACTTCTATCAGGGCAGCAAAAAGGATGTGCACTGCTGTGGCATGAGCCGGGTTCTGCCCCATCTTGTCAAAAACCTCACCCTCAATCAGTTCGTAGCGAACATCCGCGAATAGCCCGGTTGAGTCGAGCGCATCGAGTTCGGCACGCGTCCAAAGCTTGTGCGGGGGGTGGTCAAGAGCTGACATCGGGATTGTTGGAGGCGCGGGGCGGAATCGAACCGCCGAATAAAGGTTTTGCAGACCTCTGCCTTACCGCTTGGCTACCGCGCCTGAAGGCTCTTCCTGATTTTATCCCCGGAGCCGCCCGAAGTCCAGCAGCGCCGATGCGACTGATAACGGCTATCGATGTCAAATGCCCGTGTCGGCTACGATGAAATCAGATAAAACAATGATGCAACGGAATAGTTTTGGAGCTGCCTCCACCCTGAAGGTTGGCGACGCAACATACGACTTTTGCAGTATCGAAGCCCTCGATAAGTCTGGTGTCGCCAACACTCATCGGATTCCGTGGTCGATCCGGATTCTGCTCGAGAACCTGTTGCGTTTCGAAGATGACCGGTCGGTAAGGGCATCCGATATCGAGTACGTTGCCAAATGGGATAAGAACCGTAAAGCTAAGGAAATCCAGTTTCGCCCGGCGCGCGTCCTGCTTCAGGACTTCACGGGAGTTCCTGCAGTAGCCGATCTCGCCGCAATGCGGGATGCTCTGGCAGCGATGGGGGCGGACCCTGGCCTCGCGAATCCGTTGATTCCGGCGGATCTGGTTATCGACCACTCGGTCATGGTTGACCACTACGGGTCGTCGGACTCGTTCGACCTGAACGCGATCCTGGAATTTCAGCGCAACCGGGAGCGTTACGCGCTGTTGCGCTGGGGTCAGAAAGCTTTCACCAACTTCCGTGTCGTTCCGCCCGATACAGGAATCGTGCATCAGGTCAATCTGGAGTATCTGGCTCCGGTAGTGTTCACCCGGAACGGTACCTCTGGAACACCGCCACAGGCTTATCCGGATACGGTCATGGGAACTGACTCGCACACGACGATGATCAACGGCCTAGGTGTCGTTGGGTGGGGCGTTGGCGGCATTGAAGCGGAAGCCTGCATGTTGGGTCAACCGATTTCCATGCTGCTGCCCGACGTCGTCGGCTTCAAACTTGAGGGCGAACTTCCAGAAGGCGCAACCGCCACGGATCTGGTGCTGACCGTCACGCAGATGCTTCGCAAGAAGGGTGTCGTCGGCAAGTTCGTGGAGTTCTACGGCGCAGGTGTAAGCACCCTCGCCCTTGCCGATAGGGCAACCATCGCCAATATGGCACCGGAGTACGGTGCGACGATCGGCTTCTTCCCGGTTGACTCCAAGACGCTCGACTATCTTCGAATGTCGAATCGCTCTCCGGAACGGATCGCTCTTGTGGAAGCTTATTACAAAGAGCAGGGCATGTTTTTGACTGCAAAGTCGCCCGAGCCGGAGTATGGCGACAGTCTGGAACTGGATCTGGATGATGTCGTGCCTTCGGTTGCCGGGCCGAAGAGACCTCAGGACCGGATCGACTTGAGAGACGTCAAGAAGAACTTCCTGGGAGGGTTGCAGGAAGAGCCCCGGAAAGTCACGGTAGTCATGAACGGCCAGGCTGCAGAAGTGCAGGACGGTTCCGTGGTGATTGCCGCCATTACCAGCTGCACCAATACTTCGAATCCCTCGGTGATGCTTGCAGCGGGTCTGCTTGCAAAGAAGGCCGTTGAGAAGGGTCTAAGGGCGCAACCTCAGGTCAAGACCAGTCTCGCACCCGGATCGAAAGTTGTTATGGACTACTACCGCGACGCTGGCCTGCTGCCCTACCTCGAACAGCTTAACTTTCACCTGGTCGGTTATGGTTGCACAACGTGTATCGGCAACAGCGGACCTCTTCCGGATGCGGTTGCCGAGGCAGTCACCAGAGAAAAACTGGTGGTCGCCGCGGTGCTCAGCGGAAACCGGAATTTCGAGGGCCGGATCAATCCTCTGGTACGAGCGAATTATCTCGCGTCCCCTCCTCTGGTGGTGGCTTATGCACTGGCGGGACGCGTGGATATCGACCTGCAAAAAGAACCGATCGGCACGTCAAAGGATGGCACGAAAGTCTATTTGAAAGACATCTGGCCGACTTCGAAAGAGGTTCAGGAAGTCGTTACCCGCTGCGTTCGAAGCGAGATGTTCGAAAAGCAATACGCCGAGGTATTCGAAGGCGACGCCAGCTGGCAATCTCTGCCGGTCCCGGAAGGCGAGATTTTCGCGTGGGACGACGACTCGACTTACATCAAAAAGCCGCCTTACTTCGACGCCATGGCTGACCCCAGCTCGCCAATCCTGGACTTCAACGGCATGCGGCTGCTGGCCATGCTCGCCGATTCTGTCACTACTGACCACATCTCTCCAGCTGGTTCGATTCCGGTAGACAGCCCAGCCGGAAAGTGGCTCATCGAGCACGGGGTCCCATCTGGAGATTTCAATTCTTATGGAGCTAGGCGAGGCAATCATGAAGTCATGGTTCGCGGAACGCTGGCGAACATTCGCCTGAAGAATCAACTCGCACCAGGAACGGAAGGCGGATGGACAACTCACTTCCCCAGTGGCGAACTGATGTACATCTACGATGCTTCCGTTAAGTATCAAAAAGAAGCGGTTCCCCTGATGATCATTGCCGGCAAGGAGTATGGCTCCGGTTCTTCGCGGGACTGGGCGGCAAAGGGCGTTCTTCTGCTGGGCGTGAAGGCCGTAATCGCGGAAAGCTTTGAGCGCATTCACAGGTCCAATCTCGTGGGCATGGGAGTGTTGCCGCTGCAGTTCCAGTCCGGCCAAACCCGCGAAACACTTGGGCTGACAGGCAAAGAAACATACAGCATCACCGGCGTTGCCGATGCGATCGGTTCAGGTAGGACAGCCAGTGTGGTGGTCCTCGCCGACGACGGAACGGAAAAGCGTTTCGACGCTACTGTGCGTATCGACACTCCAGCCGAGGTGGAATACTATCGCAACGGCGGTATTCTGCCTTATGTTCTGCGCCAGGTAGTACAAGGGCAGTCGAGGCACGAATCTGCGACTTAGCTAAAGCTGGACCAGTTTCGTTTTCAGCATTTGTCCACGTCAGATGACCGGCAAACGTCAACTTAGTTTGGTACTGTTCCGCCGCGCAGCTGCTCTGCTCCTTTTTTTGCTCCTGACCTTCAGCGTTGGCGCAAGTAAGGAGCCGTCTGCGGAAAAACTTTACAAGACGGGACGAAAGTACGAGAAGAGGAAGGATTACGCCAACGCATATCTCTTCTACTCGAAAGCGGCTGCAAAGAAGCCTGCTGACAAAAAGTACTGGCTTCGTGCTCAGGCGTTGCAGCGCAGAGCCGTCGAGAGCGCAGGCGTGATGCCCGTTTCTGCCGCCGCGGGAGAAAGCACCGGATCGCCTGACACTCCGCTGGTTCCGCCCGACCAGGATGACTTACGGGAGGCACGTAAGCCACAACCTCCGATGGAGTTGAAATCTGCTCCGGTCCAGCGGGACCTCGACTTTCGGGCAGACCACAAACAGGTTTGGGAAGAAGTCACGAAATCCTACGGACTGAAAGTCATTTTCGATGGAGACTACGATGCCGGAGCGGCGGTCGCAATTCGCATGACCGGTGCGGACTACCGGACAGCACTGCACGCACTGTCGGTGACCACGTCGTCGTTCTTCGTTCCGATCAGCGAGGATCTTCTCCTGGTGGTGAAGGATACCGAAGCAAAGCGGCGGGAGGTCGAGAATAACGTTGCCATCAGCATACCGATACCGGATCCGGTGTCGCTACAGGAAGCGCAAGAGCTCGGGCGGAGCGTGCAACAGCTGATGGAGATACAGAAGTTATCCATCGATTCAGTGCACCGCGTGGTTGTGATGCGCGACAGGGTTTCCAAAGTTCGCCCGGCGCAGCTAGTGCTCCAGCAGCTTCTGCATACCCGACCGGAAATTGCCCTGGAAGTTCAATTCTTCGCCACTGGAAGAAGCCGCTCCCGAACTATTGGGACGAACCTGCAAACCTCAACAACGCTGACACCTTTTGTTAGCGCAATTACTCTGGCAGGCGGTCCGATATCGTTCGGCCTCGCAATTCGTGGCGCGAACGTGGTGGCAGCGTCTACTGACTCCTACACCCGCTTGCTTTTTCAGGCAGAGCTGCGTTCGCTGAGTGGAGAGAAGTCCTCCATTCTAGTGGGGCAAAAGTACCCTATACAAACGCTTGGGTACATTGGCGAGGTGCCAGCCGGTGAGACAGCCTACACGCCTCCGCCTTCCTTCAACTTCGAAGATTTGGGATTCAATTTGAAGATCACTCCCCGCGTTCATGACCGGCAGGAAGTATCTCTCGATATCGACACAGAATTCAAACTGCTGGGTGCTGGAAGTCTGAACGGGATACCCGTCATCTCGAACAGAAAATTCACAACCCAGGCTCGCCTCCGTTTCAATGAAGCTGCTGTGATTTCCGGTCTCGTTTCTCAAACGGATGTGCGCAGCCTGGTTGGACCGGCAGGACTCCTAAGCGTGCCGGGCCTGGCAGCCCTGCTGGGAAGTGATGGCAGAACCGTCGATGATGCCGAGGTTCTGCTTGTGATCACGCCCCGTCTTCTTAGTCCTCCTACCTCCGAGTTCCTGACGCGGGATATCTGGATCGGCAGCGAGTCGCGCCCGCGAATCCCCATGTAGTTCGTCCTGCTATCCTCAGGAACTGCTATGTCGAGAATGCTGGAGGAGATTCGTGAGCAGCCTGGTGCGCTCGACTTCAGTCTGCGGGAAGATCTCGCTGTTGTTGCAGATCTTCGGACACGGCTGGAGAAGCATCGTCCCCGGCTGATTGTGCTTGCCGCCCGGGGAACTTCTGACAACGCTGCCCTTTTTGGTCGCTACCTGCTGGAGATCACCACAGGGATTCCAGTCTCTCTCGCCGCACCGTCGATCTTCACTTTGTACGGTGCCACCCTGGACCTGCGCGGAACCATGGTGGTCGCAATCTCGCAATCGGGCGAGTCCACCGATACCAATCAGGTGCTGCAAAAGGCGCGGACTGCCGGAGCCATGACGGTCGGTATCACCAACGAACCGGAGAGCGCACTCGCAGGACTTGCGGAATTTGTTCTGCTGGTTCGGGCTGGACGTGAGAAGAGCGTAGCCGCAACCAAGACGTACACCGGTCAGTTGCTGATGTTCTACCTGCTCGCCTATGCTTGCGGCGCACCGATACGTCACGACGACTTGCTCAGGATCCCGGAACACGTCTCACGCGCACTGGATGCTGAGGGTGAGATCACGTCGCGAGCAGAGCGATTTACCTTTATGATCCGCGCAATTTCCGTAGCGCGAGGTCTGAATTATGCCAACGCATTCGAATTCGCGCTCAAGCTGATGGAGACCTGCTATGTGGTTGCAGAACGCTTCTCTGCTGCGGATTTGCTGCATGGCCCAATCGCCATGGTGGACCATGCTTTCCCTGCATTCCTCTTTGCGCCTCCCGGCGTTACGTGGCCCGGTATGCGCGATATGATCCTAAAGCTGCGGGGACTGAAGGCCGAGACGCTGGTGATCACAGACCGGAGTAATGTCGAAGCTGCGGCGGACCGGCGCTCGTCTTTCTGTTTGCCAGTTGAGCTTGCTGAGGCGGGATCATCGCTTCCGGCGGACATCTGGACACCCATCCCGTACATTGTGCCTGCGCAGATATTCGCCGCGTGTTTAGCCGAAAAGAAGGGACTTGATCCGGACAGTCCGCGAACGTTGTCGAAAGTTACTCGGACGCTTTAGCGAGCCGCACTTGCGCCTGGCGCTGGCGGAGTTCGTCATCCCGTTTATCGAGTGCTACTAAAGCAATGGAGATCCGCTTTACCGTTTCCTCTTCCAGATCGGGATTGCCGCCATCCAGAGGAAGCTTCGCCATACTCAGGTGCACCAGTTCGTGGACTACAGACAGCTCTGTATCACGCACGACTTCACTTCTCGGCAAATTCGAGTCTACCGGATTCAGTACCTTGATCGTTGCGGTTCGCTTCGGAAGCGACCAGTGGATGTTGGCAACCGTACCTTTTTGCAGATCTTTGGACCGGACGATACGAGCTTCAATTTTCCACTCGTCCAACCCCAGCCGGTGTTGCCACGAGCTGAGCCAGCCATAAACAGTCGTATCCGTGATCAGCGGACCATCCTGCAATCCGGTCACTGGCGACGAAGCGGTCGTAGTCCGCGACGCGGCGTTCTTCGCCACGGGCGGGGGAGCTTCCGGATACACTGCCACTGCTGTCGCCAGCAGGCAGGCAAGCAGACCTGCGACCTTCATATATTGATGTTTACCGAACAGAGTACCAAATCCAAGCCCACGTTTGCGGGTAAGGTCTGACTCTTAGCAGGTAGGGAGGCTTTCGAAAATAGGGTGTAACAGGGTGTAAACAGGGGAGCGTGCCGGCGAGCTAAACGCTTCGGTCCATCCGCTCCGCCCAGCGAAGAAAATTGAGAAGTTCACGCCGGTTTTTCCACGTGAATTGCCAGAACTCAGCGAAACCGATCTGATCAGCA
>JACMLA010000644.1 GCA_014379815.1 Bryobacteraceae bacterium
CTCGTAAAATGCGGAGCCATCTTTGGGCGACTTGCCTACCAGATCCTGCCAGGCACCCCACGCTTTCTCGCCACCCGGTGTTTGCGCCACGCCATTCCGTATTTCAAACATTCCGCCGTAGAAGTCGAGCACATGCGCGAACGCTTTCAGTTTCGCTGCGGGCATGATCTTTTTCAGGCTATCCGCCGTTTCGGGGTCTACTTTGGAGAGACCCAGATAAAGCCGGCAGATCTGGGGGTCTGACAAGAAGGCATCGATGAACTCACCGCTTTGCTTGTCCAGCGCGGAAATCCAGTACTCAGTTCCGTAAAGTACAGGAACCTGAGTGGGCCGGTAATCGTACACAAAAGGCCGATTGGTTCGCAGCGACTGTTCCAGTTCCGCCAAGGGAAAACCAGAATCGATCGTCAGGAAGGCGCGTGTCGCGTTGACGGTTTCCAGCACAACGTCGCTGCCGCAACCTCCGCGCATCCTGTATCCGAGCACTCGAAGCAAATCGGCAGTTTGAGTGGACTCACAGGTCTCGATTTTCAGCGTGTTGTTAGTGGATACCGCAAGTTTCTCGAGTTCTCTGGCCTGGGAAAGATAGCGCACGACCAGCTTCAGAAACTCAGTTTGTTCGAGCGACTCCGCGCTGGCCGACGCCTGGTAACCGTTGGTTACGATGTTCCGGGCAAGAGCAGGCAGCAACTCGGACGCGTTCAGGTCCGGGGACAGAGCGGCCATGCGCGCAAAGGAACGCAGCGGACCAGGTATCGGAGCTGTGACCGCTGCAGCTTTCGCATCGGGGTTTAGCGCCTGCAACATCGACGGGGTAATGTCGCCACCACCTGTGGACTGAAACGTTTTGTAGTGCCGAATAGCAGCATCCCGATCCCCAGCAATTAAGTCCAGTTCTATCAGTCGCCTTGCTACTCCATTTGCTTGCTGTCCGGCGACTTTTGGAAGGACTTTCTCATAGGTCTGTCTGGCTTCGGTTTCCCTGTGCCGGTCTAGAAACTCAGCGTAGGCGATCAGGGACGGCAGGTCATCATCGGCAGATCTCTGCAGGACCTGTCTCGCGCCTAGTGAGTCGCCCTCTCTCTCAAATAACCGCGCTTTTGCGATGTCTGTTTCACTCGCCTGGGTAAGTGGCGCACAGATCGCGCCCGCAAGAATCACTGATAGGAGGACTCGCATATAAACCTCGGTGCTGCTGGCCTTACACTTTACCATCTTTCCCACATCAGGAAACTTCCAAAATCCCGCTGTTTATTCCCCAGCAGTGGCTTGGGAAGCAGTGGAGTCGGACGCGACGGTCCCGGTCATCTGATGCCGCGTCACTTACCCATATCTCACTTTCTTGCCGCCAGACTCTTTCGAAATGCCATAATTCAGACGTGTCGGCACCTGAGGAACAACTGGCGCGGCACGTTCTGACCACACTGCGTAACAACGGGTACGAGGCGTGGCTGGTGGGCGGGTGTGTCCGCGACCTGCTTCTCGGGATTTCACCAAAAGATTACGATGTGTGCACAAGTGCGACACCCGATCAGGTCCTTGCGATTTGGCCTGACTCGCAGCGTGTCGGGGCACACTTCGGGGTGGTGCTGGTTCACTGCGAGTCCGTCCATGTCGAAGTTGCAACGTATCGCAGCGATGGGGCCTACGCAGATGGGCGCCGTCCTCTGGAAGTCCGGTTTGAAACCGACGCACGCCTGGATGTTCTTCGCCGTGACTTCACGATCAACGCCCTCTTGCTGGATCCGTTCACGGGGGAAGTTCGGGATTACGTTAACGGACAAGCAGACTTACGCGCACAGCTGATCCGGGCAATTGGCGAACCGGAAGCGCGGTTTCGAGAAGATCACCTTCGCATGCTGCGAGCCGTCCGGTTTGCCTCGCGCCTGCACTTTGAGATAGAAGAAGAAACCGAACGCTCGATCAGCCGTCTTCACCTGCTTGCGGCGGACGTTTCGCCGGAACGCGTCAGGGACGAAGTCGTCCGGATTCTCACCCAGGGTTCAGCCCGGAAAGGGTTCGAGCTACTGTCTCGGACCGGCCTTCTGCAGACCGTGTTACCGGAGGTGGAAGCCATGCACGGCGTAGAGCAGCCCGCCGAATACCATCCGGAGGGAGACGTGTGGACCCATACGATGATCATGCTCGACATGCTGCCCGCAGGCGCGTCGCCCGCACTCGCCATGGGTGTTCTGTTGCACGATGTGGGAAAGCCCGGGACATTCCGGGTCGCCGACCGCATTCGCTTTGATGGCCACGTCGAACTAGGTGTAGAGATAGCACACCGCATTCTGACTAGACTGCGCTTCTCCAGCGAAGACATCCGGCAAATTGAGGCACTTGTCGGGAATCACATGAAGTTCAAGGATGTTCCAAAAATGAAGGAGAGTACGTTGAAGCGCTTCCTTCGTCTGCATGATTTTGACGAGCATCTCGAGTTGCACCGGCTTGATTGCGCTTCCAGCCGTGGACTATTCGACAACTACGAGTTTGTCAAACAGAGGAGAGATGAATTCGGCGCCGAGGAGATCCGACCCCCCCGCCTTGTCAACGGTCGCGATCTGATGGCGGCTGGCTTCTCCCCCGGTCCGGAACTTGGCAAAGTTCTGGATGCGCTGGAGGACGCGCAACTCGAAGGCAGGATTGCGACCAGAGAAGAAGGTCTGGCGCTGGCGGGAGAACTTAAACCCTGAATTTTGAGCCCAGCATCCACAGCAAGACCCCTCTCGGCTGGGATCCAACACGATCCAGGTGGACACAAAGCATCGAGCCTTTTTTGAACTCAACCGAGAGTTCCGGTGCAGCGAGAAGGTACCCGGCCAGACGAGAGCACAAAGGGTTGTGACTGCTGAGCATCAGGCTCGACTCGTTCTGATGCGTCCTGATCTCATCCCATACCGCCTGCGGCTCGGCTTCCGGGATCAGGGCATTGGAGCGAATCAGGTCACCGCTGTAACCGAGTTCCGTGGCCGCTAACTCTGCGGTTTCGACCGCTCGCACGAGAGGACTGGTCAGGATCATTGCCGGTTTAATGCCTGCTCTTGCAGCGGTGCGGAGTGTTCCTGTAAGCTTCTGGCGTCCCTCCTGAGTGAGCTCGCGCTTCTCGTCCGGCCTGCCCGGTCCACCGTCTTCTGCAATTCCGTGTCTCAAAATGTACAATTCCATAGCTCGTCCTGGTATCTTGGAAGAAGACCTGCTCATGCTGAAACAGACACGCGTAGCATCCGAGGATCTCGACCCACTGGAAACCAGCGAGTGGCTTGAATCCCTCGACGAAGTGATTGATGAAGGTGGTCCCGACCGGGCTTCCTATATCCTGCAGCGCCTGAACCAGCGCGCCGCGGAGTTTGGCGTTACCGCTCCGCTTCGCCTGAACACGCCTTACGTTAACACCATCCCTAAAGACGAGGAAGTGGCCTATCCAGGCAATCGGGAACTGGAGCGGAGGATCAAAAACTTCGTCCGGTGGAACGCGCTCGCGATGGTTGTGCGTGCGAACAAGTACGACGACAACATTGGCGGCCATATTTCGACCTATGCCTCTCTGGCGACGCTGGTCGAAGTCGGGCAGAACTGGTTCTTCCATGGCTCCCATGGGGACCAGCCCGGCGATCTGGTGTACTACCAGGGCCATGCATCCCCGGGCATGTACTCCCGTGCTTACGTGGAAGGCCGGCTTTCCGAAGAGCACCTTCTGAATTTTCGCCACGAACTTCGCGACCATCCAGGACTTTCGTCCTATCCTCACCCGTGGCTTATGCCGGAGTTCTGGCAGTTCCCCACGGTTTCGATGGGTCTTGGTCCGATTAATGCGATCTATCAGGCTCGCTTCATGCGATACCTCGAAAATCGCGGGATTATCGCGAAAACTCCCCGGAAAATCTGGGCTTTCCTGGGTGATGGCGAAACCGATGAGCCCGAATCCCTCGGTGCGCTTACGCTTGCCTCCCGGGAGCATCTCGATAACCTTGTCTTCGTCGTGAACTGCAATCTGCAGCGTCTCGACGGTCCCGTGCGCGGCAACGGCAAGATCGTTAACGAACTCGAGGGCGCTTTCCGCGGAGCAGGATGGAACGTCATCAAGTGTCTATGGGGCTCCAACTGGGATGCATTGTTTGCCCGGGATAGCACAGGCCTCCTGATTCGGCGCATGGAAGAGTGTGTCGATGGCGAGTACCAGAACTTCAAAGCCAAAGGCGGAAAATACGTTCGCGAGAACTTCTTTGGCAAGTATCCGGAGCTGCTGGAACTGGTCAAAGATTTCAGTGACGATGACCTGAGTGAGCTTCGCCGGGGAGGGCACGATCCGTTAAAGGTCTACAACGCCTACGTCAAAGCGGCGAACTCCATTGGCGCTCCTACGGTGATTCTTGCCAAGACGGTTAAGGGCTATGGACTTGGTGAGGGTGGTGAAGGCCGTAACGCGACTCACCAGCAGAAGAAGCTGACCAACCCGCAGGTCCAGTATTTCTACACCCGTTTCGGGATGAGCTTTCCTGAAGAGAAAGTAGAAAAGCTGGAGTTTGCGCGTCCTGCCGAAGACTCTGACGAGATGAAGTATCTGCGTGAGCGGCAGCAGGCTATGGGTGGTTCGCTTCCTGCGCGTGTTGTCAAGCCACTGAACTTCCAGGCACCTGACCTCGGGATCTTCAGCGAGAGCATTCACGGTTCCGGAGCTCGCGCCGCTTCTACCACGTCCGCTTTTGTGGGAGTTTTGAAAGCTCTTCTGAAAGACGAGCGTATCCACAAGTACATCGTCCCGATCATTCCTGATGAAGCACGTACGTTTGGCATGGACTCGCTGTTCAGCCAGATTGGAATTTACGCCAGTCAGGGTCAGTTGTACACGCCGGTCGATAAAGACATGGTGATGTACTACAAGGAAGCTCAGGACGGCCAAATACTCGAGGAAGGAATCACAGAAGCCGGCTCGATGGCGAGCTTTACGGCAGCTGGGACAAGCTACGCCAACTACGGCGTGCCGATGATTCCGTTCTTCATCTATTACTCGATGTTCGGCTTTCAGCGAATTGGCGATCTGGTCTGGGCATTTGCCGATTCGCGCGGAAAAGGGTTCATGATCGGCGGCACTGCCGGGCGTACGACGCTGCTGGGCGAGGGCTTGCAGCATCAGGACGGACAGTCTCCTCTTCTGTTCAGCGTGGTACCGACGTGCAAGATTTACGATCCGGCATTTGCCTATGAAATCGCCGTCATTGTTCAGGATGGGATACGGCGGATGTATCAGGACATGGAAGACTGCTTCTATTACCTGACTGTCAGCAACGAAAACTACGCTCATCCGGAGATACCTGCCACTGAGGGAGTCAAAGAAGGAATTCTTCGCGGGATTTACAAGTTCAAGCCTTCTGTGATCGGCCCAGCGGTCGTCAACCTGTTTGGCAGCGGGTCGATTCTGAATGAGGCTCTCCGCGCCCAGCAACTGCTGGCGGAGAAGTTCAACATAGCCGCCGATGTCTGGAGCGTCACCAGCTACGTGGAGCTTCGCCGTGAAGCTCTTGAGACGGAGCGCTGGAACCGGCTTCATCCCGATCAGCCTCTTCGCGTACCGCACATTCAGCAAGTGATGGAGAGCAGTCCGGGTCCGATAGTTGCCGCTTCCGATTACATGAAGGCTTTGCCAGATCTGCTGTCTCCATGGCTGAAAGAGCGGCTGGTTTCTCTTGGAACTGACGGCTTCGGGCGCAGTGACAACCGCCAGCACCTTCGCCGGTTCTTTGAAAATGATGGGGAATCCATCGCCGCCGCCGCTCTTTCCAAACTCGCCCGGGATGGGCAGTTCGATCCAGCCCGCGCTCGTGAGGCCATGACGGAACTCGGCCTCGATTCGGAGCAACGATACGCGGCCATCTGCTGAGCGCCCCGGCGACAAGCTTGTCGGAGCGGTTGTTGTCGACAAGCCTGCGGGCTGGACCTCGCACGACGTAGTCAACAAGGTTCGCCGGTTTGCCGGGACGCGCAAAGTTGGACACCTGGGCACACTGGACCCTAACGCGACAGGAGTTCTCCCGCTCCTGCTCGGTCGTGCCACGCGACTAGCGCAGTACTTCGGCAAAGCGGAAAAGAAGTACGAAGGCGTCGTCTATTTTGGGTATGCCACCGATACCTGGGATTCACAAGGCAAGGCAACTACCGAGGCGGTTGAGTGCACACCGTCCGCTTCCCGGGTTGAGGAAGCACTGCAGAGCTTCCGTGGAAGCCTGAAGCAAGTACCTCCACCGGTATCCGCTAAAAAGGTCGGGGGCGTACCAGCCTATAAACTAGCCCGGGCCAACAAGCCTGTCGCTCTACCACCAGTGGACGTCGAAATTTTCTCGCTGGAGTTGACGGAGGTAGAAGGTAGCACTGCCACGCTGCGCATTCACTGCTCGGCGGGGACCTACATCCGGAGCATTGCGCATGAGCTTGGCGCAGTATTTGGGTGTGGCTCTCACCTGCAATCGTTGCGCCGTACGGCCTCTGGGGAGTTCACTCTGAAGGACGCGCGGACACTCGAGGATCTGGAGAAGTTGTTTGAGCAAGGCAGGTTTTCCGAGGCACTTGTAGATGGTGCTAACTTGCTGGAGCACTTCCCAGCCGAGATTGTGGACGAACCGACAATGGGTTTCATCCGGCAGGGGCGTGACTTCAGGACTTCGCCCTTTCGTTCTTTAGGCGACGCTGATTACATACGTGCCATCGGCCCTGGTGGAGAACTTGTCGCTATCGGCCAGATCCGCCTCCCAAACGTGTACAGGCCGGTATTAGTGTTGTGATGAAGCAAACTTAATTGCGAGTTCAGAAGAACTTCATCGGTATCGAACTAAGCTGAAAGAGTGGTGTTCGCGCCACAGTGAAATTATCTGAATGCGCCATCTCCTCGGCATAGTACTACTGCTGCAAGCCTTCGCGCTGTATGCCGTCCCATCTCAGGACGAAGTGCTTCCTCAGGCGGAAAGCAATTACGAATTTGTCTCCGGAATCGTATCGGATCTGCCGCCGGGCAAAATTGTCGTGAACCGGGCAGTTCTCGGCAAACCGCCCGAGAATCGCACCTTTTCCATCACTGCTGAAACCAAAATTGAAGGACGCCTTCGTCCACGGGTCCGGGTGACTGTAGGCTTCCGGACGACAGAAGACGGCGAACCCGTAGCGGTCCGCATTATTGTCCGTCCACAGGCTGGGAATGGGAAGAAGTAGTCGCTTTTCGTTTTGCGACCCACCCTTCTTTATTGACCTGGCGTCCGCGGCCCAAGCCTAGTGCTCCCGGTGGCACACCGTCTGTGATCACAGATCCTGCTGCTACGTAAGCCTGATTGCCGACCTCTACCGGAGCTACCAGCGTCGAATTGCTTCCAAGAAAAGCTTTTTCACCCACGATGGTTTTGTGCTTTTTGTCACCATCGTAGTTGCAGGTGATCGTGCCTGCGCCGATGTTCGTGCCTGCGCCAATTTCAGAGTCGCCCAGATAGGCCAGATGTCCTGCCTTAACGCCTTCACCGAACCGGGTCTTCTTCAGTTCTACGAAGTTTCCGATGTGTGAGCCTGCACCGACGAAGTTGTCTGTGCGCAGGCGTGCGAAAGGTCCGATAGAAGCGCCCGACTCCACGACGGAGGCGTGAATCAGTGTGTATGGTGCGATATCGACATCGTCAGCAATCAACGAGTTGCTAACGATCGCGCCTGCTCCGATCCGGCAATTCTCTCCAACAACAGTTTTTCCGGTAAGGTGCGCAAACGGCTCGATCACGCTATCCATTCCAACGTTCACATCGGGGTCGATGGACACCGTGTCAGGTCGCAGGATGGTCACGCCGGAGAGCATCAGCTGGTTGGCTTTTCGCAGCCGGAAGATCATCTCAACTTCAGCAAGATCCACCCGGGTATTGATTCCCAGCAATTCGTTTGGATCCGGGTGCAGGAGGGCACTTACTTTGTGTCCCGCGGCGTTCAGGATTCCGGCAATGTCGGTCAGGTAGTATTCACCAGAAACCGGATTCGGCGTAATCTTGTGCAACCACTCCCAGAGCAGAGAGGCGTCAAAACAGTACATTCCTGAGTTAATCAGGCGGACCGTTTTCTGCTGCGGAGTAGCAACTTTGTCTTCCACAATAGCCAGCAGGTACTGCGCCGCATCCACAATGCAGCGTCCATAGCCCGCCGGATTCACCAGCTCCGTCGTGACCACAGTCGCTGCCACGCCGGCCTTGTCGTGATGCTCGACCAGGCGGGTTAATGTAGCCGGGGAAAGCAGAGGGCCATCTCCGTTCAACACGAGCAGGCGTCCTTCGTGATCCGGGACAACCTCTCTGCACATCTCGACTGCGTGTCCGGTCCCTTTTTGCTCGGTCTGACGTGCGAAACGCAAACCACGACCCGCGAGCAGCGATTCTACTTTTTCGGCCTGATGCCCTGTCACGACGACCACGCGATCCGCGGGAGCTATGGTCAATGCCGCCCGGACCACGTGCTCGACAAGAGCAAGCCCTCCTGCTTCGTGCAGCACCTTTGCCTTCCGGGAACTCATGCGCGTGCCTAGCCCGGCCGCAAGAATCAGGATCGTTGCTTTATTGTCCATCCGTATCTGATTGTCTCAGTCAGGCTGTCTGGACACGCCGGTTACGCCGCCGCGCCGCCGCTGCCAACTCCACAGCAGTGGCTGCGAGAGCTTCGGAATTGTGACGCACCTTCGGACCATCTGCTGCCAGTTCCCGCTCAATCACACGAACGCCCATCTGCGCTAGCTTCACGCTGTCGTTTACCACTGGCTGAGACCGTGCCGCTGCGTAGCGCTTTTGCAAAGGATCCGCAATTGGGCGATTGTTACAAACCACCACATCGATCAATTTACGCTTCGCGTGGTCGTGGATGGCTCTCACGTGGTCAGACGCGGTGAACTGTGATGTTTCACCAGGTTGCCACATGAGATTGACGAAGTGCACCTTTAGCGCAAGCGAATCCGCGATTGCCTCGGGCACACCTCTCACCAGCAAATTGGGGATCACGCTGGTGAAGAGCGATCCGGGGCCCATGGTGATGAGGTCTGCGGCGGCGATGGCAGCCAAAGTTTCCGGCATTGGTCTGGGCCTTGCCGGCTTCACGCGAATGCGGTGAATGCGTGCTTTTGACTTGCTGATCCGACTTTCGCCCTCGATCCGTGTACCGTCCGCCATCTGGGCTTCCAGTACGACCTTCGCCGAGGTAGCGGGGTATATGCGTCCACAGGTTGCCAGAACGTCGGATGCGTGTTGTACCGCCCGGGCAAAATCGCCGCCGGAGAGATCGGTCATCGCTGTCAGAAACAGATTGCCCAGAGTGTGCCCTTTCAGTCCTTTGCCGGAGCTGAAGCGGTACTGGAAGAGTTGAGCCAGCAGTGCCTCGTCTTCAGACAAGGCCACCAGACAATTGCGGATGTCTCCAGGCGGCAGAATATCGAAATCACGGCGGAGCCTTCCAGAGCTTCCGCCATCGTCGGCAACGGTGACGACAGCGGTCAGATCGAGGCTTTGGAAGTCCTCAGGACTATCACTGGACGAGCCGCAGTGTATGTAAGTCTTGAGTCCGTGTAAGAGGGTGGACAGACCGTTTCCGCCCCCGATAGCAACGATTCGGAGGGGATCGTCAGCACCAAACCGCCTGCGAGGAGCCACAAGTCAGGATCCCACAACGCCAGCTGGCACCCAGCGCCGCAGAGCTATGGTCAGCGCTTCGATTGCCAGTGGTTTCGTGAGGTAGTCGTTCATGCCCGCACTGAGGCATTTCTCACGATCTTCCGGCATCGCATGAGCCGTTAACGCGATAATGGGTACTTCGGAGAAGTAACCCCCGCGCGCCCGGGCCGTTCGTGACGCTTCATAACCGTCCATGTGAGGCATCTGGCAATCCATCAGGACGACGTCGTACAAACCCGCCTCCATTCGTTCCAGCGCCTCCACACCATCTGAGGCGATGTCGACTTCGAAGCCGAGCCGTTTCAACATCCATGTAGCGACACGGCGATTGACGGCGTTGTCTTCGACCAGCAGGACTTTTCCAGAACCTGGAATCGCCGCGGAACTCTGCGCAACTGGAGCTGGCAAAGCTTCTTCAATGCGAACCGGAGCTCGACCAGGTTCATCGAGTGCGGCGAGGACGAGCTTGCGCTTGAGTGGACTTGCGAGCCGGCGGGTCTGGTTGCCAGTATCTGGCGCATACTCGCCACCATGCGTCAGGATCACTTTCGGCCCAGTCCAGTTATTCAAGACGGGAGAGCCCTCACGGGCTAAGAGCGTCGCCCCCGAATCGATCTGCGGAATGGCAGGGAGCTTGACCCGGTCCCTCAGCCACCAGCGCAGGGCACTACTGGAGGAGTTACCAGCATCGATGACCACCGGACGCGAATGGCTTACGGGTTGCGGTACCGGGGACACCATCGGCAGAGGCAATTCGAAGAAAAACGTCGAACCGACTCCTGGCGTGCTCTCTACGGCGATCCCGCCGTCCATCAATTCAACCAGTTGTTTCGAAATAGCCAGCCCCAGTCCGAAGCCGCCATACTGGCGGGTAGTGCCACCATCGACCTGAACAAACCTTTGAAACAATCGCTTGCTTGCTTCGGCCTCGATGCCGATGCCAGTATCTGCTACCTCGAATCGCATCAGTCCGATGGCACCTGGCGCAGGATAGATTCGAACGTGGACTGAGCCGGAAGCTGTAAACTTGACTGCGTTGCTGACCAGATTCAGCAGGATCTGGAGAATCCGGAATGCATCTCCCCGCAACATAGTCCCCGGTGGCAGTTCCACCCATCCGGCCAGATCCAGTTGCTTTTCGCGAGCTTGCTGGGTCGAGATGTCCAGCGCGGATTCCAGCACGGTTTCCGGATCGAACTCTTTTACTTCCAGCTGCAGCCGGCCCGACTCGATCCGCGAGGTGTCCAATACGTCGCTGATCAAGTGAAGCAGAGCGTTAGCACTCTCGCGTATGATTCCAAGCGATTCCCTCTTCTCCGGGTTTGCTTCAGAGCCGAGGAGCATTGCAGTGGTGCCGCACACGGCGTTGAGGGGTGTTCTGAGCTCATGACTGACGTTTGCAAGAAATTCGGATTTGTATCTTGACGCCTCCAGTGCCTCGTCCCTTGCGGTTGCGAGCGCGTGCTCGGCTCGCCGGCGTTCGGCGACTTCCTCCGTCAACTCGGAAGTCCTCCGCTGCACCAGATCTTCTGCGAACTGGGTCCGCCCAAGGGAATGTTTCGTCCACAACGACCCGATCAGCGTGATCAACAGTCCCGCAGCGCCGACGCCGATCGGAATCCACCAGACTGGAGGTCGGGCAACCGGTTCGCACACAATACGCCAGGTTCGATCGGCAACGCGGAGCGTTCGCGAGACGACTGTGCCAGTCGGATTCTTCCGGATGTCGGAATGTCGCGAAGCATGCAGATGGAGCAGAGTCGGCTTTGCTGGATCGGTTTCATCCCACAAACTGATCTGAATCCCAGCTGGCTGGAGGTATCCCAGCGCGTGGTTTACGAGAACCGCGGGCTGGACGCCAACTACCAGAAAACCGTCAGGTGCTCCGTGCCCCTCAGACCACCAGATTGGGGCGAGGAATGTCATGCGCGCAGCGGAGTCGTGAACATAACGAATCGTACCGGAGGAAGCAACCTGTCTCGTTGAGGTTGCGCGGCTGATCGCGGCGAGCGTCTCGGGCCTGGATGCGGCGTCGAAGCCAATGCCCGCGCGCGCCGCGTCTCCGGGCGCCGCGTACAGCACCGGATAATAGGAAGCGTTATCCGGCGCTCGTTTTAATGAGCCTTTAGGGTCACGAACAGAGATAAACGATCGGGGAGCACCCGATGTTGCGAGGAGTGATTCAAAGGCACTGCGCTCGGAATGTCTTACGCGAGGCAAAAAAGAGATTAAGTGGCCAATGTTGTCTCTCTGAACGGCATTCGCCACATGAACAAAGCTCGCCGGGGTCAATTTGTCTCGCGTGTCGAGTAAGCTGGCTACTGTTGTCAGGGTTGCGAGTGTTGCCTCAGCTTCCCTGCTCACGGCAGCAAAGCGATTTTCGGCAGCCGCTTGTGTATCCCGATTGAAAATTCGCCATTGCTGATTGCGCGTCAGTACTGCGCCTGCGATCGACAACA
>JACMLA010000645.1 GCA_014379815.1 Bryobacteraceae bacterium
GGTGGGAAACTCAGAGGAGCGCAGGTACATGACGCCCGCATTCACGCGATCTGCCGCGCGAGCGGTGTGCGCGAACTGTGGTCAGCCGACAGGGACTTCTCGCGGATGCGCGGCTTGAACATCGTCAACCCCTGCCTAGAGTGAGCGGGTCTCGACCAGTGAATGCCACGCATTGTTCCAATACCTTGCATATTATTTCCTTCCGGTCCTTGGACAGCGTCGAATGACGGTGCCTCTGACCCGTAGCGTCAATCTGGAAACACCTGAATCCGCACTCAAAACCCACATTCCACACTCAAGTCAAAAGAGTAGTCGCCAGCCGGCCAGACCTCATATCCTGTGCTGGCAATGCCGAAACAATCCGACCCGGGTAGCGGAGCCATCTATATTCACGACAGCTCGCAGGTGTGTCGTCTGCAGATTCGTGGAACCCTCGACGCCCGGCTGGCGCCAGAACTGGTTCAGGTCTGGGAGACTACCCGCTCAATCGGCCCATCAATCGTGATCGACCTGGAGAGCGCGGGACCAGTCACCGCTGAAGGGGAAAACGCTCTGCAATACCTCCGTGCCTCCGGAGCTCGCATGCAATTTCCCAAGCCGCCCTCATCCCGTACACTCACCCGCTATCTGCCTTTCAGGATGAATGCATTCTTGTGCGCAATGTTTCCAGGCCACCGCTCATAATCGCAAGATGGACATCCCTCATCAGCCAACCGATGCCCAGCTGCTGGCCCAGACGCTCGGCTTCTCGGCTGGGTTTGCGATCTCCGTCGTTCTGCTCCAGCTGATTCGCAACTCATGGCAGCTGGAGGAACAGCGCCGTCCCAGCCTGCTGCTTGCCGCGGCACTGCTCGTGTGGAATACCGGTGGTGCTATCAGCACAGCCCTGATGATCGGCGGTTATCCCTTCCGCTCTCCGGAAGTCAGAATGGCTTGCGGCTTCGGATACAGCGGTTTGTTGATGTTTACCCCCGCAATGCTGTCCGTCTGGCGACTCTCGCACCTTTCCCCCAGACTCAGGCGCATCTACACGGTCCTGCTAATCTTTGCGGTCGTTGTCGGGATTCTCCTCGGTATTCAGTTCTGGTTGGACGCGTTCACAGGCAGTTCCTTCTTCTCTCCCTTCCACAGCCGCGTCGTCGCGTTCACCAGCTTTTACGTGCTCCTCGCAGTAGCAATCGCCGTTCGTCTCTTCGAAGCACGATCATCACTGGTTAACTTTTGCCTGGGCCTTTCGTCAGCGGCTTTTTTTGCCTCCGTATCCGGTATCATTCTCTCGGTCCAACCCAGCGTAAGCCCCACCGCAAAACTGATCTTCCGCTTCGCAGCCGAGCACTCTATTCTGCTGCCCGCCCTCGCTTCCTTTTTTCTCCTGGCGCGCTTCCGGCTCAGCGACGTCCTGGTTGTGCGAAGCCTTCGTATTCTGGCCGCTCTCACACTGGCTTTCCTGTTTTGCGTCATCGTGCTCGGCCCCTTGCCACATTGGGCTGAAGCGGTGCCTTTTCCCCGCGCAGCCGAGGCCACGATTGCAATATTGCTCCTCGCAGCTCTGCTCAAAAACTTTCCTTCTCTCGAAGCAGCCATCGGCCGAATGGTAGAGCGCCGGTTCTTTCAGCAGCCCGATTTCACTGCGGAGCTCAACCGCTTTGCATCTGCGATGACTGCAATCACTGAGGAAACATCACTTTTCCGACAGGCAGAGTCTTCCGTTACCCGGCTCTTCGAACACACCCAGGCGCAGGTTATCCCCACCAGCACCAGCGTCAGGCGGGCTGCCGAAAAGGAACTGTTGGCCGCAGAGGTCATCGAAGCCGCAAGCCTGCCTTCTGGTCTCGTGGACCTCGCCAGTATCAAACCCGAGATTTGCGCCACAATCCGCGTAAATGGGCGCGTCGACTATCTGCTCGCAATCGCTCCGGACGTGCATAGCAGGAGCTTTCTCCACAATGAGCTAGCCTTCTTCAGAAGCCTTGCTGCCCTCGTGGGCGCACGCCTCGATGCACTTGTCGCCGAACGCGACCGTCTCGAAGTACATGGGCGTGAAATGACTCTGCGGCAACAAGCGACCTCGGCCGAACTGCAGGCTTTACGAGCACAGGTCAACCCGCACTTCCTCTTCAATGCTTTAAACACCATCGCCGACCTGGTAATCGTAGATCCCCGTAAGGCCGAGCGTGCCATCGAAATGCTGGCCGAAACATTTCGCTACGTGCTCATGAATCACCATCGCAACATGGTGTCGGTGGGCGAAGAACTGGATTTTGTCCAGCAATACCTTGCCATCGAACAGGTTCGGTTCGGCAGCCGTCTGGAGATCCGAATCGATGCCGATGCAATCGTCCGCAAACATATCATCCCGGCGCTCATCCTCCAGCCGGTGGTGGAAAACGCCATCAAGCATGGACTGGCTCCCAAGATCGGCCCCGGCCTCCTGACGATTCAGGTCTGTCAGTTCGATGGGTTCCTCCGCCTCTCAGTTGAGGACAACGGTGCCGGGCCACTGTCTCCCCGCAAGCCTCTCAAATCGACTGGCACCGGGTTGCGAAACACGGCCGACCGGCTCCGCACGTTGTACCAGGAACGAGCCTGTCTTACGATGGAGCCTCTCCCGTCCTGCGGCTGTCGTGTCACAATCCTGATTCCTCAAAACGGCCAGCTGGAAGCGGCATGATCCGTGTGGTTCTCGCCGACGATGAGGCACCTGCCCGGTCCCGGCTCCGCCGCCAGCTCTCATCCTGCCCCGACGTGGAGATCGTCGGAGACGCCGAAGACGGTCTCTCCGCCGTCGACAGCATCGTCACGCTCCAGCCTGACTTGCTCTTTCTTGACGTGCAGATGCCAGGCCTTAACGGCTTCGAAGTGCTGCGCGCTCTGCCGCCCGAGGCCCGCCGACCTCTTGTGATCTTTGTCACCGGGTTCGATCAGCACGCACTCGCCGCCTTTGAAGCCGATGCTGTCTCTTATCTTGTCAAACCGGTTCAGGAGCAGCGGCTGCTACAGGTCATCGACAGAGTTCGTCCCCTCCTGCTCCATGCAGCCAGCCAGGCCAGCGAAATCGAACGTATTGATAAGGTCGTTCGCACTCAGGCATTGCCCCTCCGTCACATCGTCGCCCGCAATCGCGACCGCTTCGTTCTTCTGGCACCCGCCAGCGTGTCTTTCTTCGCCATCAGCGACGGACTGGTCTGGGCTCATACCCCTACCGCAAGAACCCTGGTGAACTATCAGCTAGCCGATCTGGAATCGGCGCTGCCCCCAGAGCAATTTTTCCGAGCCTCTCGCGCCGCGCTCATCAACGTCGCCCACATCCTCGAAGTAAAACCTTTCTTGAAAAGCACGTTCCTCATTACTATGCGCGATGGAAGCCACACGGAAATTCAGGTCGGTGAGCGTCGCGCCCGGTTCCTGCGCCAGCTCCTTCCGGGCTTGTGACGCTTCCTTGTAACAC
>JACMLA010000646.1 GCA_014379815.1 Bryobacteraceae bacterium
GGTGATGCATTCGCGGTGAGACAGCGGTGCTAGCTCGGCGGTAGGATACCGCGCGAGGTAGGAACGCCCGTCCCAGAGGGTCACAGTGAAATACACGCAGGATCATCGCAGTCGGGGTGAACAGGCCGTAGAATACAATTCTCCAAAAAAGGGTCGCCATCGACAGAAGAACAGTATACCGGGTTGTTGCATTAACGATCACGCTGCAAGCACATTGCTCCAGATTGCGTCGAGTGTACGACCAAAGCTGTGTGGAACTCGATATTGGCCCTTGCTGATTTTCTGGAGGAGCTCAATGCCAATGAGCACACGTCTGGCGTTATAGAACTTCTTAAAGCCGAGCATAAGCTGCACTCGGAATTTGATTCTGCGATGATCCTGCTCCACGATATTGTTTAAGTATTTGCAGCTGCGGATCTTCACCGGATTAGCCCAGCGAAAGTTGAACTCGTTTCGCATGCCCATCCGATGCACTGCTGCGTGACTCGGTTTGAACGCGTCCATCGTGATCGATCGTGGTTCGCCGTGGTGCTTCAGCGCCTTTCGGAAGAACGCCTTGGCAGCAGTAATATCACGTGTTCGACTGAGATACGACTCCACCGTTTTGCCGTGTCGGTAGCATGTGAGTTGTCCGGCGCAATTAGCAAGTGAAATGTCCGGTCCGGAAGCGGTTAGGAAAAGCTGGACGATGTGGAAGCCATCGAACAGCAGATCCCGGCCGCGGAAATGGAGCGGATGATGAAGCTACAGGAAGTGATTCTGAAGGCGATGGCGGGCAAGCTGACATGGATGGCGGCTGCCGAGATCATCGGCGTAACGGACCGCACGATGCGGAGATGGCGCGAGCGGTGGCAGACGGATGGCTACAGCGGCCTATGGGACTATCGGAAGCGCCGGCCAAGCCCGAAACGAGTGCCTGTGGACAAACTTCAACAGGTGCTGCAACTGTATCGTGAGAAGTACTTTGACCTGAACGTGCAGCACTTTCACGAGAAGCTGCGGGACGTGCATGGAATTGAGTTCAGCTACACGTGGGTGAAGACGGCGCTGCAGGAAGCAGGGATGGTGAAAAGACGCAAGAAGCCGGGATCGCATCGTAAGCGAAGGCCGAGGCGGCCGCTGCCCGGCATGATGCTGCACATCGACGGCAGCAAACATCGGTGGTTGGGGGACGAACGTCAGTACGAGTTGATCGTGGTGCTCGACGATGCGACCAGCGAGATTTACTACGCGCAACTGGTGGAAGCGGAAAGCACCCGGACGGTGATGATGGCCTTGCGTGAGGTGGTCGAAAGCAAGGGAGTGTTTTGCTCCTTGTACAGCGATCGGGCGGGACATTTCTTCGTTACGCCGAAGCGCGGCGAACCGGTGGACAAGAGCCGCCCTACGCAGGTCGGGCGCGCGTTGAGCGAACTTGGGATTCGCATGATTCCAGCGTATTCCCCGCAAGCCCGGGGGAGGATGGAGCGAAGCTATGGGACTTGGCAGGGGCGCCTGCCGCAGGAACTGCGGCTGCGCGGGATTAGTGATGTGAACCGGGCGAATGAGTTTTTACGCACCGAATACATCACGGAGTTCAACCGCAGATTCGCCGGGAAAGCCGCCCAGAAAGGGACAGCGTTTGTGAAGCTGCATCGACGTGATCTGGATTGGATCTTCAGCGTGCAGCAGGAGCGAACCGTGAATCGCGACAATACGGTCCTGCTCGGCAGTCGAGTCCTGCAATTGGAAAAGACGCGGTGGAAAGACACACTTGCGGGACAGACGGTGCTGGTCCATGAACACCTGGACGGCCGCGTGTCGATCCGCTTTGGTCCGCATGTGATTGCTGAATACACCGGCACTGGCCTCCCACTGCCTTCGCCGCGCCGGAAGCATACTGCAAAACTGCCAGGCCGAGCAGCGGCCTAAGATTCGGAAGAATGACTTTTATTAACCTGGAGGCTCTGCCTCCAGACCTCCGGGATTTAACGCTTTGGGCCAGGAATGCTGGATGAGGAGCGAACATGAGTTCGCTCCTGCATTCCCCGGCCCTGAGTCGGCGCTCGAGTTGCTTCCCAGCAGCGCTCTGTCCTCCGCTCAGGTGAGTGAAGGCTAACCGATCCCGGCAACCCATGGCAAGACCGGACAGATCACTTGCTATTTAAACTGGACATCTTGACGTGCTACCAACATCCACCGTTTTGCCGCGCTCGTCAACAGCACGGTACAGAAACATCCAGCCACCCTGCACCTTCACGTACGTCTCGTCGGCACGCCACGAACGCCCCACGCGATGTTCGAAGTGCAGCCAGCGTTTGGCAAACTCTTCGGCATACCGCACGACCCAGCGCAAGATGGTGCAGGGTGCCACCATCACACCTAGCTCCCATGCGATTTCCGCCATGTCGCGGTAGCTAAGCTTGTACCGTAAGTACCAACGAACGCACCTGAGCTTCCGTTGTCCGCGACGA
>JACMLA010000647.1 GCA_014379815.1 Bryobacteraceae bacterium
GCGCAGAGCGTCATCGGAAACCGTGTCCATGGCTTCGATGATTTTGGTGTAGTCCTCAAGGAGATCATGGACAAATTTCGATGCACCTGGTTTCGCTTGTGCCACTGCCTGGCTAATCAGCTCGACTCTTTGTTTCGCGAATGACAGGTATAGCAGAAGACGTTCGTTCGGCTCCTGGATCAGACGTATCTGGTCCACTTCGGCGGCGGTCAGGAAGTCTCGCTGGCAGAATATGGGTGCCGCGAGTAAACACAGAGCGAGGGTGAATCGCAAGAACATGAAGGCCTACTTTTTCGACATTATGTCCTGAAGAATCTGATCGTGGGCACCAGTAACGCGTTTTTGCAAAGCTTCTACCGCAGGTCGATCGTCGACGGAAACGTCTTTGGACAAGCTCTCGATTCTGCGCAATATTCCCAGCAGTTTCTGTTCAGCCCGTTTGAACCACTTGGGACTCTTACGTGCGCGTTTGCCGGTCTGCTTGAGCGAGTCGTAGCTAAGATCTGTCATTTCTCCGGCGGTTCGGACATGCAGCTGAAAATCTTCCTGCTGGCCGTCATCGTACGCTTTTCGCGCCGCGGTCAACTCTGCTTCCACCTGATCGAGGGCAAGACTCGACCGGCGTTCCAGATTAGGTTCTGACCGAACGGACACGACGTCTGCCTGACAGAGAAAGAGGGCGCAAACCGTCGCCACTATCGCTCCGCGCATTAAAGCATTCATCGCTTATCTGACTCTCTCTTGATAATTCGAATTCTCTGGCGCGCTTTAAATTCTTCGTCGGGGTACTTGCCCTGGCTTAAGCTCAGGAACTTTTCGTAACTCTCAAGCGCTCCGTCCATGACCTTGCCGCGGTCAAGAATAATCGCACGCAAATAGAAGTGGCCCGGGTTCTCGGTACCCAGCCCCCGGACCCGGTCAAGCGCGTGCAGGGCCTGCGGATAGTTGTCAAGCAGGACAAGCACTCCGGCGAGGTCACTCCACGCTTCCGAAGATTTGGGATTTGCCTGCGTCACCCGCGCGAACTCCTGGGCTGCCGGAGCGTATTTTCGTTGCTGTCGCAACACCCGGGCATATGCCATTCGCAGAGCCGCGTTAGCTGGTTCTGCTTGCAGAGCTGCCGCGAAAAGAGGCTCGGCCTTTTCATACTTCTTTGTGACGTTGTAAGCCATGCCCAGCGCGAAACGATTGGCAGCTGTGGGCGACTTCTGCACGGCGGTTTCCAGCCCCGGAATTGCGGCTTCTGCTTTGCCTGACTCCAGAAGCAGTTCGCCTGCCCTTTCCTGAGCCGCTATATTATCCGGCACGCTCAGGTAGATTTCAGCGGCCTCCGCATTCTTACCTGCGGCTTCGAGAAGTGTCGCCAGCTCAAGTCGAACCTCGGGGGATGCGACAGAGGCTTTTCGAAACAGAGGCTCAGCTTCGGTGAGTTTGCCGTCTTTGGCGAGCGCCCTGGCTAACCCGAGTGTGGCGTCGACTGCCTGCGGTTGCAGATCGAGGCTTTTGCGAAACGACACTATGGCCTGAGGATAGTTTCCGGCGAGAAGGTGGGCTTCGCCCGCATATTGCACAGGTCGGAATTCCTGCGGTTTCTGGAGAGCTGCCTGTTCCAGCAGCGTTGCTGCCTCCTGTGGTTGCTTCAACTGAAAGAGCAGCATTCCCAGATTGAGCTGCGCTTCGTAGAGTCCGGGTTTCAGGTCGAGAACGGTACGGTATTCCCGCACTGCACTGTCAGTCTGGCCTGCCATCGAGTAGCCGAAAGCAAGATTGAAACGCAACACAAAGTTCTTTGGGTCCTCAGAAACGGCCTGCGAAAAACTGGCTATCGCCGCGTCCCAGCGCTGCTCCTCGAGCGCCTTTAAACCGTTAGCAGCCGCATTCGGCTGGCCGGTTTGCAGCAGGAGCAGAGCCAGAACAGCAACGGCACAGGCCATGCTTCCAGTGTACGGCTGCGGGGTTCGGCGTTGTCTCCATTGTGGTAGAGTGAACCAGTGCAAATGTCTTTGTATGACATCGACCCCGGCCCGGACTCTCCGGAACTGGTCCGCATGATCGTGGAAATTCCCAAGAACTCTTCCAACAAGTACGAATATGATGGAAATCTAGGGGTTTTTCGTTTAGATCGGTCGCTGTATTCGCCCATGCACTATCCGGGCGACTATGGTTTCATACCTGGAACGCTTGCAGAAGACAACGACCCTATGGACGTTCTGGTGCTGGTCCAGGAGCCAAGTTTCACGGGTTGTCTGATCGAGGTGCGACCGGTGGGAATACTGAACATGGTCGACTCGGAAGAGGGCGATCAAAAAGTTCTGGCAGTCCCCAACCGGAACCCAAGATATGACCAGATTCACACGATGGATCAGATCTTCAGCCACGTGCGCCGGGAAATCGAGCACTTCTTCACCATTTATAAGGAACTGCAGGGCGCACACACCCGTATGGAAGGATGGGGTGGTCCTCGGGAAGCGAGGCGCGCCATTATGACCAGTCGCCAGCGGTATCTGGATGTCAAGGCAGGTACGGTGGCGGCGATACAACCTCCGGTGGCGGTTGTCGGCGCTGCGTCGGAGTAAAGGATCGTCTTCGATGCAAACGCACGTTAAAACACTGGGTATTCTCCATATTGTTTTTGGAGTGCTTGGACTCCTGATCGGGATTAGTGTTTTCTTGTTGCTCGGCGGGATCGCTGGCCTTGTGGCCATTACAGGTTCCGGAAGTGATGCCGTGGTTGCGAGCCCGATACTGGGCTTCCTTGCGCTGGTAGTACTCGGCTTCACCCTGGTGCTTTCGTTGCCCGGAATCATTGCAGGCTTCGGCTTGCTGAACATGAGTCCGTGGGCCCGGACAGTGATGCTGGTGCTCTCGGCCCTTCATCTGTTTAACTTCCCTCTTGGCACAGCCCTCGGCGCTTATGGCCTGTGGATATTGATTTCGCCTGAAGTCACCGCTGCCTTCGAATCCCGCGCACGATTCGCTTAAACTTTCACGCGTACGTTATCCTGCCAGGCTAATACTGGAAGGATGACATCGCTGGAACTGTGGAATCGGTACGGGCAATACCTATGCAAGGCTCCCTCCATCGGGCTGACTTTGGATATCAGCCGGATGCACTTTGACGACAAGTTTCTCGACGGTTTAGAGCCAAAGCTTCAGCTTGCTTACACTGGAATGGCTGAGCTGGAGAAGGGCGCAATCGCGAATCCGGACGAGAACAGGATGGTGGGTCACTACTGGTTGCGCGCTCCTGAGCTCGCGCCTACGCCGGAGTTGCAGAACGAGGTTCGCAGCAGCCTGAAGGCGATCCACGACTTCGTTGCCAAGGTTCACGCGGAAGGAAAGTTTACCGATATTCTTTGCATCGGAATTGGAGGTTCCGCGCTTGGTCCGATGTTCGTTGCCGATGCACTTGGCCGGCCAGGACTGGATCCGATGCAGCCTCACTTCATCGACAACACCGATCCGGACGGTATTGTGCGGGTCCTCGCCCGCGTTCAGGACCGGCTTGACAAGACGCTCTGCATCGTCACAAGCAAGAGTGGGGGGACGCCAGAAACCCGCAATGGCACGATCCTTGTTTCTGCGATCTATCGCGAAGCGGGTCTCGAGTTCGCGAAGCATGCTGTTGCGATTACGATGCCGGGTTCGAAGCTGGATAAGCAGGCTGAAAGTGAGGGCTGGCTGGAACGATTTGCCATGCTCGACTGGATTGGAGGGCGCACCAGCGAGCTTTCCGCCGTGGGCCTGCTGCCTGCTGCCTTACAAGGGATTGCTATTGACGAGATGCTTGCCGGAGCGGCTGCATGCGACCTTGTTACACGGTCCCGCGATACTCGCCAAAACCCCTCGGCGCTAATGGCGGCTATGTGGTTTTCGGCGACCGGAGGACGAGGGGCCAAGGATATGGTGGTGCTTCCCTATCGGGACCGTCTCCAGCTGTTTAGCCGTTACCTTCAGCAGCTTGTGATGGAGTCCCTCGGCAAGGAACTGGACCTGGATGGCAACAGGGTTGAGCAGGGAATTGCAGTGTACGGAAACAAGGGATCTACGGATCAGCATGCATATGTGCAGCAACTGCGGGAAGGCGTGAACAACTTCTTTGCGACGTTCGTGCGTGTGCTCGAGACACAAGCCGACGCGATAGAGGTAGAACCCGGTGCGACAGCCGGAGACTTCCTGCATGGCTTTTTACTTGGGACGCGCGAGGCCCTTTTTGCCAATGGACGGGAATCCATGACGATCACCCTCGATCGTGTGGATGCGTTTCGCGTTGGAGTGCTGATCGCACTATTTGAGCGTGCAGTCGGCTTCTATGCAAGCCTGGTGAATATCAATGCTTATCATCAGCCTGGAGTTGAGGCCGGTAAGAAAGCCGCTGCAGCGGTTCTTGAGATGCAGAAGAAAGTCGCTGGCTCACTCACCACACAAATGGTGGATGCTGCTGGAATCGCGCAGCAGATCGGAGCACCGGACCAGGTGGAGACTGTGCATCATTTGCTAGAGCATCTGGCTGCCAACAACCGGGCAGCGCGCGTTGGAGATCAGTTCTCTGCAGTCCTAAGCTAATTCATTTCCAGGACGCGGAGGTTGCGAAACCAAACCTCATCGCCGTGGTGCTGCAACGCGAGAGAACCGACAGGTTTCGGGTTGGTCAGCAAATCTCGGATTACCGGAGCGGGAGCCCAGCGCTTCTCCGCTCCGGCCTTCACTGCCGGATCTCGCAGGGAGCCTTCCAGTACTTTATCGCCGTTCAGCCAGTGCTCAAAGTGATCGCCCTTGACAACCAGCTCACTGCTGTTCCACTGTCCTGGAGGGTTCGCGGCTGTCTTTGCTGCTGGGATAAATGAATACAGTGCACCGGTCCGGTGGCTTGCGTTGCGCTTGCCGTCTGGATGGCCTTCGTCGTCGAGAAGCTGAAACTCGAAACCAACCGTGTACACCTGTGCCTGGCCGCCGCTGTACTTCGTCCTGTCAGAGACATGCTGGGCTGTTTCTCGTCCCATCATTTCTTCAAACCGTCCCGGCCCGGCTTTCTGTTCATCCATAAAGATCTCGCGCTGGATTCTGTACTTGAGGCCGGTGTTCCCGCCCGGCAATAACTTCCAGTCGAATCTCAGATTGAAGTCTTTGAACTGTCTCTCGTGAATCAGGTCCTCACTGAACTTCTTGCCTTCGCCTGAAGTGACTGTTTTCAACGTGCCATTGTCGACCACCCATGCCCGATTAGGCACATTCTTCTGCGCTGGATCTTTCCATCCTTTTAGCGATGTTCCGTCGAATAACAGTTGCCATCCTGCACGCTTCTCTTCCGGTGTTAGAGTGTTCTCCGCTGAACACGCCAGCGATGCAAGCAGCATCAACGCGATAGTTTTCATTGCTCACAGTATCTAACAATAATTGTCTTGCCGTGATAGCTGGCCGGTGCTATTCTTTGGGTGAAACGTGGATTGATTTAGGGTTCGGTGCCTGCCGGATCCATGCTACTTGCGACCACGAAAAAAAATTGCTAAAGGCGAGTCGGTCTCCCAGAGTCTGAAATCGTTGGTTGTCATATCAGCGACTTTCTCTCATTCCCAGACCCGCATCGCCGAGGAGAATGGAATGAGCGTTAGTGATGTTTCGTCTTGCCCGGGCCTTACAGGATCCAGAGGAGAGCTTATCTCTGTGCGGGTAATTGTGGCTCCTTTTGCACTTGAAGATTTGCTGGAGTGCCTCGCGCTGTTATCTTTCCCAATCAACCCTGAACTGCATCACGGTGTTCCAACGATAGTGGTTTTTCCGGCTTGGGACAGCTGCTTGCCGGAACTGGAGAGCGCGCTCCTTGCGAGTGGCTTCGACTCTTCCAGTCTTGATACACAAGCGATGCTGACGGCCATCGCTGCCTGAAGTCCGGCAGAAGGCTGGAGACTATACTAAAGCCAGCCCCGCATGTTGTTACTCACCGGCCCTCCGGGCTCGGGCAAAACTTCCCGATGTGTCGCTTTGATTCGGGAGTGCCTGCGTTCCGGCGAACGTTCCTGCAGACTATTAACGCCCACCACCACAATGGCCGAGCACTTGCGCAACGAGTTTGCGCGGGAAAGATTTGTCTTTTCGCCGAAAGTAGTATCCACTTTCGGGAAATTCGTTACGGATTTTGTTCCGGAGCTTCGGCCTGTAAGCCGTGCTGCTCTGGAATTGATCGTGAGCGAAGAACTCCTCCTGCTACCTCCTGGCCGCTACGCGAACGTCCGTGACTTTGCTGGCTTTCGTGCTGCACTGGTTCGAGCCGTTGAGGAATTTGCCGGCGCAGGAGCAAATGAAGCTCATCTTCAGCTTGTAGATTCTGATTTCGCAAAAGTTTACCGTGCTGTTATTAATCGGCTAAAAGACCGGGGTGAATACTTCCGTTCGTCCCGACTTATTTACGCAGCGGAGGCTATTCTATCCGCGTCACGACGGGGCACGATCTGCATCGTTGGCTTTTTTTCGTTTACACCGATTGAACTGAATGTTTTGAAAGCTCTGGACCAAGCTGGTTACTCCGTCACTGTATCTCTGCCCGAAACTCCCGGCTCGCGAGTTGCTGTGGATGCGTTGCGCTTGCACGGAGCTAAGGAGGAGAGCCTGACCGGCCGGACGGCCTTCACCCCCCGGACACTGGTAACAGCAAGCACGGTTGGTACGGAGGCGGACGAGATAGCTCGGCGCATTCTATGGTGCAGGGAACAGGGAATCGACTTTAGAGAAATGGGTATTGTTGTCCGATCCGAAACGCCCTCTGTGCCGGCGCTTCGGTCGGCCCTCGAGCGTTTTCAGATTCCGTTTCGATCTTACTTTGCGCCCACTCTTCGAAGCGACCCGACTGTCCGGTTCCTGATGGCTCTGGCTGACGCAGCACTCAGCGGGTGGGATCACGAAATCAGTCTGAAAGCGTTACGACTGCATGGCTCCCCGCTGGAACTTTGGGGTGACGTCTTTGAACACAGGATCCTGCAAACAACTCCAGCGTTGGGCCTCGATGGTCTGCGCGAGGCGGCTCCGGACTTCCTGAAATCGTGGTTCGCTGTGCTCGATGGTTTGACGTCGTGGGTCACCGGAACGGCTGTACCCGAAGTCTGGTCTCTACGGTTTCAGGGCCTGCCCGCTTTGTATTGGAGGGCTCCCACGCAGGAAAGTCCGACGCAGGAGCAGGTTCTGGAATGGCGTCGGGAGAGTTCCGCACTTGAATTTTTCTCCGCCTGTGTTTCCGAGACGGCGCGAAGCTTTCCGCCCGATCTCGCCATTAACTGTAGGAAGTTTCAGGATGCACTTGAAGTGGCGCTCTTCTGCACGGAATTGCGTGTTGTGGACCGCCGCCGCAACGTGGTGCATATTGTTGACGCTGTGGAGGCGAGGCAATGGCGCTTCAAGGTGCTGTTCGTCTGCGGTCTGCTGGAAGGCAGCTTCCCGAAGCGACATACCCAGGATCCAATCCTTGCGGACGCTGTCCGGCTACAACTAAAAGACACCGGGGTACCACTCCGTACGACTTCGGAACGTCAGTCGGACGAGCAACTTTTGTTCGATCTCACGTTAACTGCGGCGACCGGTCATGTGTTCCTGAGCTATGCACTGCTGAATGAAAAGGGCGAACCGAACCTTCCGTCGTTTTTCCTGGAACGTGCAGAGCCGTACGCGACGGAGTACGCCAGCCTGGTGCGGCCTTCTCCGGCGTGGTCAAGAGCATCGGATCAGTTCCCAGTCATTGCCAGCGAGGAGCTTCGCGCCAAACTCGGCGAGCGATTCTCATCCCTCAGCACCTCGAAGGTGGAGCGATATCTTACGTGTCCCTGGAGCTTCTTTGGAGAGCACATCCTTAGGCTTGCTGAGCGTCCTGCGGGTAAGTGGGAGCGCCTGGATCCACGCATTCAGGGCCAGATCGCGCACGAAGTGTTTGAACACGTGCTCCAGCATGAGGCGGATCTAACCGAGATTTTTGACGACGTGTTTGCGCGGTATTGCGAGAAAGAACAGGTTCCCGATGGATACCGGACGGAGGCGATTCGCCTGGAATTGCTGCACGGCGTACGGCAGCTTGCCTCAGACTTCAGAGTGGAAACGGGCGGCAACAAGAAAGCTTTCTTTGAACTTAAGTTTGAGTACGATCTGACTCCGGAAGTCAGGATCAAGGGCAAGATTGACCGGTTGATCGTCGACCAGCAGGACAGGGCAGTCATCTTCGACTACAAGTACCGGCGGAAGAATCGAATTGACCAAACTGCTCTCGACAACGAGAAAGGCAAGCGTGTTCAGAGCGGCTTGTATCTTGCGGCGGTTCAGAATTTGGGATATCGACCGGTTGGAATGGTGTACCTCGGCTTCAAGCGCGAGGCGTCGCATAAGGGCTTGATATTGCAGGGGGAGTACCCACAGTTCAAGTCCGACTGTTCTCAAAGTCAGCTTGATGAATTGATGTATCGCGCGAAAGAAGTCACTCTTCAGGTGCAGGCTGACATTGCGGATGGACGCATTCGTCCGCAACCAGCGGCCCTGCGCGACTGTGAGTACTGCGCCTACTCGGCGATCTGCCGGGTGGAGGCGATCCCCGAGCCTGCCGTTGAGGTTGTCAATGCCGCTCAGTGAGCGTCAGATTGCAGCCGCTCACCGACTGGGTCAGGACGTCTGTGTTGTCGCCGGACCAGGCTCGGGGAAGACCAGCGTTCTGATCGAGAGATTTTCGTGGCTGGTGCGGGAGCGCGGCGTCAGGCCGGAAAACATTCTGGCGATTACCTTCACAGAGAAAGCAGCTACAGAAATCCGCGAGAGGCTGCTGCGCACGTTTGCCGATATACCTTCGATGCGCGAACACATCGAGCGTGCCTGGGTGTCCACGATTCACGCTTTCTGTTCACGGTTGCTGCGCGAGAACGCGATTGAAGCGGCCATAGATCCGGAGTTTCAGGTGCTCGAGCAATCCTGGCTAGTACTGCAGGATGTTGCCGATGAAGTTCTGGAACGCCGTTTTTCAGCAAGTCAGACCCGAATGCGAACGTTTATGCGAGCGCTGGCGGTCGCGTTGGATCGGGATGGTTTTGTGCCCGATCTGGCTACATCGCTGGTGATGATTTACGACGCAGTGCGACTGGCGGGAGCGTCGCTAAGTGCTCTACGCATTCCGACATCTGGCGATTTTCGCAATCACCTGACCACGCTCCGCCAGATGGCAACGGACATCGTGAATGATGACACCGGCGGCCGTAGCCCAAAGCAGGTGGAGCAGCATCGGGAAGCCGAGGCCTGGGCGGAACTTGTGCTGTCTCTCAGCGAGGGAGAAATCACAAGTGAGCATCTGAGAGCCGCGACTAAGAAGGGCTGGCATCTAAACCACCTGCAAGCCAACAGCTCGGCTAAACGACATGAAGCTACGTTGCGTTTGCTGCTGAAAGAAGTGAAATGCGAATGGGCATTTAGCTACTACTCTGACGAACGCGAGTTGATTGTAGATCTGCTGGAGGAGATCGACTCTGCTTACCGGGAGCGCAAGCGGCGTGCGTCCTTGCTGGACTTCGATGACCTCGAAGAGAAGGCAATTGAACTACTGGAAAGCGATCTGGAATTGCGGAGTAAGACTGCTGGACTTTTCCGCTACATCCTGATGGATGAACTGCAGGACACCAATCCTCTGCAGTGGCGCCTGCTGGAACTGGTGCGGCGTGCGGATAACTTCTTCGCTGTGGGCGACGTAAATCAGTCGATCTACGGATTTCGACATGCCCGGCCGCAACTATTCGGGGCGTACCGGCAAGCGCTTCTGGACAGCGGAAAGCATGCCGACGAACTGCGGGACAACTACAGGTCCAGGCCTGCGCTTCTGGAGACCATTAATACGCTGTTCACCGCTGCCCCGGGTATTGAACCGCACTCCCTTGCGTCGGGACTGCCGTTCCCCGCTAAACAGGATCCATCGGTGGAAGTGATTGCTGCTTTCGGCGAAGGCGCGAAAGAAACGGAGTGGGTCGAAGCCCAGTGGGTCGCGAGACGCATTCTGGATCTGGTCGGCACGCTGTCTTTGAAATCGCGAAAGGCGGAATTCGGTGACGTTGCGATCCTGACCCGCGCTAATGAGAGCACCGGCGAACTGCAGCGAGCACTTGATCGTTTTGGCATCCCATCCGTTGTGATTGGCGGCGTTACCTTTTACGACACGCGGGAAATTCGTGATTTGAAGCTTGTTCTCGATGTGCTGTTGAATCCTCGTGATGAGGTGGCGCTGGCGGGCTTGCTGAGATCTCCGATGTTCGGTCTTGGAGATGAAGAGCTGATGCAGCGAGGGTCGGCAGGTGGGCTTCTGGCAAGTGTGGAACAGAATCCTCCTGCCGGTTGGGAATGGCTGATGGACCTCAGGCGGCAACGCAATCTGATGAGCCCCGACCGGCTTCTGCGGCGCGTCATCGATGCCTCCGATTATGAAAGCAATCTGACGGACCGGGCCCGATCCAACATCGCAAAATATCTTGCCATGCTCGGTGAGCGCTATCAGCGACACCCGGCCGGGCTTGCGGAACTGGTTGCGTCGGTGGAGCAAGCGTCGCGGGAAGCGGAAGCGCCTCCTGCGGACGGCGGGGCTGCTGTGCGTCTTATGACTCTGCACAAAGCTAAGGGCCTGGAATTCCCGGTTGTCTTTCTTCCCTTTCTTCACAAAGGACGGAACTACGGCACACCGGTTATCTCCTTTACGCAGGACCATGGTCTTGGCGTGAAGTGGAGAGACCCGGGCAGTGCCGAAAACATTTCAGACGCGATTGCAAAGAGAAATGAAGAAGCCGCCCGAGCTACGCAGGACGCCGAAGAGAACCGGCTGCTGTACGTCGGTTGTACCCGCGCCGAAGAACACCTTGTTTTGTCCTGGTCGGTTACGGGTCGGAACCGATCGTGCGCGGCTGGATTCATTACGTCCAAACTAGGTCTGAGTCTCGACGCGGCAACTCAGGAGGCATTCACACAGACCGGAGTCCGCGTGTTTTCCACCGATCGTGAGCCGACTCCCGTAGCAGGTGTAGCGCAGCGGGCACGGACGGGGAACGTTATGGTGTTGCCTGTAACTTCGATGCCTGGAAGCCCTGACTCGTCGGCGTCTGTGACAGACATCAGCAATTTTGCAGAGTGTCCTCGCAGATACTTTTTGGGACGTTTCCTGAACCAGGGCCGGAAACCCCGACTCGACCTGCTGACCGCTTCAGAAGACGATCTGGATGAACGGGACGGTGGTTCCCAATCGGCAGCTGAACTGGGAATCGAAGTGCATGCTCTGCTGGCTGGGCAACCTGCACCGGAGGCGTCCCACGAGTCTGTTGAACTTGCTGCGCGCTTTCGCACTACGACAATCGCAAAAAAGCTTTCCCGCGCCAAAATCGTAGAGCACGAATGGGACTTTGTGTTTGAAACAGGCGGATTGGTTCTTCGCGGACAAGTCGATCTGTGGTTTGAGTGCGACCGGCAGATCTACCTCGTCGACTACAAAACAGACCGTCGTCCATCGGTAGGCGTTGCAGGTCATTCCCTCCAGTTGAGGCTGTATGCACTGGCTCTGGAAAGCGCCTTGAAACGGTTGCCAGAAAAGGGAGTGCTTTGTTTTTTGCGGAGTGATCTGGAAGAGGAAGTCGATCTCAGCCCTCTTGCTTTGAACGAGGCTCTTGAGGTCGTGTATTCGTTCCAGCTAGCGCAGCAGTCGGGAGAGTTTACTGTTAAGCCCGGCAACGCGTGTTTGTCGTGCGCATTTCATGCCACGAGCTGCCCCGTTGGAAGAGAAAAAGCTGGTTTACTGTAGCAATCCTCGATTCCATCTGGTGCTCAACTTCAGAAGAAGTTTCGGACTTTCTGCAATATTTACCGTTGGCGCAATTCTTGCCACACGTGAGTTGTTCTCCAGCAAACGGGGCAACCGCTGAGGCAGTTGGATGTGCCTATCCAACCTCATTCAGATTAAGTACTTACGGCGAGTCGCGTAACTGTCTTCTGGTCGCCGTCAGCACTGGAACGTAAATTGCTTTTTGATTTTCGTGCGCAGACAGCCTCGAAGGCTGCGAGACGTACCGGAAAGCTTCGACGAGCTTTCATGAACAGAATGCGGGAGGAGACGGAGATGTTTGGTTTTCTAGGCTTGATTCTTTTCGGACTGGTGGTAGGGGTGATCGCAAAACTCCTTATGCCCGGACGTGATCCAGGTGGCTTCATCGTGACGATCCTTTTGGGGATCGCAGGTGCGGTTCTGGGCGGCTGGATTGGGCGCCTGATGGGCTTCTACGGACCTAATGAAGCTGCGGGATTCTTCATGGCTCTGATCGGATCCATTCTGTTGCTTGTGCTGTATCGGGTAGCAATGGGCCGCCGGACCGCTGTTTAATTCATTGGATTCGGCGGGAGCCCTGGTAACTCCCGCCAGCCACTCAGGGCAAGGACAGATTTCGAAAGGAAAAGGAAAAGACAAAAATGACGAGAGAAGAATACGGGCAGGCTTATCAGAAGGGTTTCAATCTCACAGTACGGTTTCTGGTCTCAAGAGGTCTCGCATATGACGCGGCTCAGGAGACTGCGCAAGCGGCGTGGGTTAAGGGATGGGAACGCCTCGGCCAGCTCCGGGATTCTTCCATGGTGCTGACCTGGATGAATAGCATCGCGCTAAACATTCACCGCAGTTACATTCGTCGCGAGCCTCTCCTGCAGACCCTTCCGGAACTGGCTACACCGCCCCGGATCAACCTTGCTGCAATCGATGTCCGCCGCATTCTAAAAACTTGCAAGACGAATGACCGGATGGTTCTACAGCGCCACTACCTTGAAGGTTTCAAGGTTCAGGAGATCGCGCAGGAACAGGGATGGACCGAGACCGCCGTTCGAATTCGGCTGCTACGCGCACGCCGTACCGTTGGAAAACGCCTCGGTCGTAAGTACCCGGAAAGTGCCGCTGCGCAAAAGCTGGCCGCTGCTAACGCGTCTGCTGCTGCCGCCGTCGGTGTTGAACCGGTAATAGAAAACGCTGTTGCCGCCTGAGGCTGTTTGATTTAAGAAGCCGGGCCTCAAACGGCCCGCCCACACACAAGTAACTACTAAGGAGACACACATGAGATTAAGGACTCTTGCTGTTGCGATCGTTTGCACTACCAGCCTGTTCGCGGCTAAGGACGACGTAGTGAAGAGGTTGAGCACGTCGGCTGAGGTTTTTGGAGAGATCACAAAGATCGATGACAAGGGTATCCCCCGTGAACTACTCGAGAAAGCGCAGTGCGTGGTGATTGTGCCTGATATGAAGAGGGCTGGTTTCATTGTCGGAGCCAAGTACGGGAAAGGCTTCATGACCTGCCGCGCGGGTCGAGCCTGGAGCGCCCCATCCGCAGTGCGAATCGAGGGCGGCAGCATAGGTGCCCAGATAGGTGCTGGCGAAACCGACGTGGTGCTGGTAGTTATGAACAAGAATGGAGCTGAGAAGCTCATGCGCAGCGAATTTACCCTAGGCGGCGAGGTTGGTGTGATGGCAGGACCGGTCGGCCGCGACTCGTCAGCACAGACCGATGCCTTGATGAACGCTGAAATTCTTTCCTATTCGCGAGCTCGTGGACTTTTCGCGGGGATCGCCCTTACCGGATCCACACTTCGCGCCGACGACAAGGACAATGAGGATCTGTACGGTAAACCCATTGAGCACAAGACGATCCTGATGGGTAAGGTCACTCGACCAGCTGAAGCCAAAGTGCTGTTCACTTCGCTGAATCGCTTCCCTGCGACCAAAGCCGGAACCCGCAGCCGCTCAACCAAGAACTGAGTATTTTAGACTGTAAGTTGATGTCGCGATGTGTGCGGCACGGAAAAGGAGAGTCAGCATGAAAGGTATCATTTTCGCTTGTGTTCTGTCGGCCTCTGTGTTGCAGGCAGACACACTGTACCTGCGTGATGGACAGTCCGTCCGTGGAACCTTTATCAGTGGAACCAGCCAGGCCATCCGGTTTCTCCCGGATGGCGGTCGAACGCAAAACTATCCTATTCAGGGTGTGGATCGCCTCAGTTTTGGTGATTCCGACAACTCGAGTACATCGTCTGCCAGTGGAGACCGGTACAGAAACGATGACCGGTCCCGCAACAACGATGATCGGCTTCGCAACAATGATGACCGGCTCCGCGATAACGATGGATTTCGGAACTCTGCGGCGCGTTCGCGGAATGCGAACGACGAAATCCCGTCAGGTACACAAGTATCTATCCGGATGATTGACTCGATCAATTCCAACCAGACTGACGTGGGACGCAAGTATCGCGCGTCCCTTGAGCAGGATCTGGTTGTCGACGGCCGGGTGATCGCCGCGCGCGGAGCTGATGCGACTGTAGAAGTAGTACGGGTTAATCAAGCCCGCGCTATCTCGGGAAGAGAAGAAGTTGCGTTAGCGCTGACGGAGATCAATGCGAACGGACGTCGGTTGAACCCGGTGACTGAAAACGCCGAGATCACTTCTAACTCTCGTGGCTCGGAAAACGTGAAAGTAATTGGCGGCACGACTGCTTTGGGAGCCATCATTGGAGCTATCGCGGGCGGCGGCAAGGGAGCCGCAATTGGTGCTGCCTCTGGTGCCGCAGTAGGTGCGGGAGCCCAGGCGGTACGTGGTCAGAAGCTGGAAGTACCGTCAGAAACCCAACTGCTGTTCACGCTCTCGCAGCCAATGCGGATGTAATTAGATAAAGCGATCTTTGGCGAGCGAAGTCCCGCACGGCTGCAGTAGCCTGCGGGATTTTTTTTTTGGAAGATTCAGCCTGCCTGCCTGCGCTTGGGCCGCTCTCCGGATGAGTTCGCGGATGCACGGCGGGCAGGCTTCTTGTCGCCCGCTTCCTCCCGTTGCGACTCTGGTTCCTCCGCGTTCGCGGCAGCGGCTTTCAGATTGAGACTCCGTTGCAAAGCTGCCATAAGATCGATGACTGGAGCGAGCTTTCGGCCGGAAGTCTCCTGCACTGTCCGACCCTCACGCTTTGCTTCCAGCATCTCGGTCAGCCGTTTCTGGTAAGCGTCCTCGTATTTCTCAGGGTCGAACGGAGCTGCGAGGCTTTGCACCAACTGCTCAGCGAGCGCGACTTCCTGTGGCTTCACTTCGATGTTTTTAGTTGTCCCATACTCCGGGATCGCACGGACTTCATTAGCGTAGAAGATCGTGTGCATTGTGAGCCCATCTTCGCGCGGCCGAATGACTATGGTGTGCTCGCGCTGATGCATTGTGATCTTGGCCATCGCTGCGTAGCCGCTCTTCCTCATGGTTTCAAGGAGCAGTTGATATGCTTTACGGCCAGGGTCCTCGGGAGTCACATAGTAGGACGAGTCGAAGTAGAGAGGGTCGACTTCCTGAAGCTTGACGAATTCCAGGATCTCCATACTTTCCTGCGACTCGGGAGCGATCTTCTTCAACTCCTCTTCTTCCACGATGATGTAACTATCTTTCTCAGCTTCGTAGCCTTTGACAAGTTCTGAACGTTCTACGACTCTCTCGCAAACAGGACAGTAAACCTGTTGTTTGATTCGGGAGTGACACGGTTCATGAATTTGATTGAAGCTGACCCTCTCGGTCCGGGCTGCGGCGAATAACCGCACCGGAATAGAGATTAGCCCGAATGTGACGTAGCCCTTCCAGATAGTGGATGCCATAGTCGCTGTCTTGTACTGCCAATCGTACACCCAGCAGCCTGGCAAGTTTTGCCTGGCCTGTGTTGGCCGTGAAACGAAGGTACCAACCTCCCTAATTGAAAACAAGTCGCTTAGTTTTTTGGCCCCCGGTTTGCATCTACGTCAGCTGAGAGCCTGTGCGGTACTTGGACTCAAGCAGACTGGAGGTGGCCCAATGCTGAACTACGCCGTTGTGTTCTTTCTTATCGCGATCATTGCCGCAGTCCTGGGTTTTGGAGGCATTTCAATCGCCTCTGCTGGAATCGCGAAGATCCTGTTTTTCCTGTTTTTGGTGATCTTTCTGATCACGCTAGTGATGGGCGTCGCCCGTCGCGCTTGAACTGTTTCTGGTGGATAAGACTGTTATCCGAGAAAGCGGCTGGAGTGATCCGGTCGCTTTTCTGCGTTACGGCACACATGAAGTAGTTGTAATTCTTTCGCCATCGGTGAACGAAGGGTTTACCAAAATGCTTTGCAAACAAAAGACATGAGCATTTGGCGCTCGACGTGCAACATGGAGTCGCCGAGGGGTATCGCAATGAGCGGACGAAAAAACATCGCAGTATTCGGAATATATCAGGATCAGCTTACCGCGGAGGACGCGGTGGATTCACTGAAAGACTCTGGCTTCCGAAGCACGGATATTTCGGTCCTTTTCCCGGACAATCAAGGCACAAAAGACTTCGCTCACGAGCGACATACCAAAGCTCCTGAAGGTGCTCTTGCTGGCGGAGGCTCCGGCGCCTTAATTGGCGGAGCCCTTGGCTGGCTCGCGGGTATAGGTGCGCTTGCAGTGCCCGGCGTAGGTCCGTTCATTGCTGCAGGCCCCATCATGGGTATGCTTGGCGGCATTGGTGTCGGCTCCGCGATCGGCGGTGTTACCGGAGCTCTGATCGGCCTGGGACTTCCGGAATACGAGGCACGGCGCTATGAAGGGCGTATCCGTCGGGGAGGCATTCTCCTCTCTGTACATTGCGATGACCCGGACTGGACCAAACGCGCACGCAATATTTTGCATGAGACCGGAGCCGAAGATGTGGCTGCGGCCGGCGAAGCCCGGGCCGATTTTGCTGCGTCCGATCGCCCTCAGACCCGGGTTGGCTCGACTTTAGAAATGACGACAGAAACAACGACAAACCCAACGACAGTCAAACGGTAACAGACAGACCAGGTTTCAACAGGAGACGACAATGAAAAACATATCGGCTTTTGGCATTTACTCTGATCAGGGGACCGTGACCGCAGCCATCGACGCGCTGAAGTCAGCGGGCTTTCGAACCACGGACATCTCTGTTTTGTACCCAGAGAGCCTTGGCTCAAAAGACTTCGGCCATGAGAAGCACAGCAAGGCTCCAGAAGGTGCGGTAACCGGAGGCAGTTCCGGTGGCGCGGTCGGTGCGGCTATCGGGTGGCTTGCGGGTGCCGGTTCGTTTATGGTCCCGGGTCTGGAAGCTTTCGCCGCGGCTGGCCCTGCGATGGGGATGATGGCGGGACTTGGTGTTGGCGTGGCCCTTGGAGGGACGATGGGAGCAATGGTCGGCTCAGGCGTGCCGGAATATGAAGCGAGGCGATATGAAGGCCGATTGCGTCAAGGCGGGATTCTGCTATCCGCGCATTGTGATAACGATGAGTGGGCTCGGATCGCCCGGCGAGTTCTCAAACAGACCAGAGCCCGTTCGATTTCCACAACAGGCGAGGCGAGAGCGGATTTTGGCCGGAGTGAAAAACCCCTTCCGAGAGGCCGAATCTCCAGTACAGTGCAGCATCACTAAGTTCTAGTCAAAAGCAACGAAAAGAGCCGGACGCAAACAAGCGACCGGCTCTTTTCATTTGCGTGCTAACGTCCCGGGAATTTTAACCTTTGACTCGTCCGAGCGTTTCCGGCGTCCACGAAGGCGGATCGCTGGCTGGGAAAGATTCTTCGCTGGCGTTCTGAACGTCGTCCCGGTTCCAGAGACGCTTTCCCTCGGTCCACTTCGACTCAGTTCCTGGATCCCTCTGCTTTGCGTTGCGGGATGTGACAGCCCCGGTCTCCATTAGCTGTTTAAAGCGATGAAGATCCTCCCTGATCATGACCTCGGGATCTTCGCCCAGAGCCTTGGAGATGATGGCACCGACACTACCCGCTGGTGGGTTATACTGCAAGGCCACCCGAACCACGGTTGTGCCATTATCAGACTCTTCGAAGTGGACGGAGCCACCATTTTCCACTTGAGAACCGGGTAGGGATCGCCAACCGATCAGGCTATTCTCAATCTCATTTACAATCTCCGCATCCCAATCCACTCTCCAGCCCACGGGTCCCCTTACGATCCAGTGCGACGTCTTATCGCCCGTCTCACGGACACTCTCGAGGTGGTGCATGAAGCGCGGCAGGTTTTCAAAGTTCCGCCAGAAGCGGTAGAGTTCTTCGACCGGTTTGTCGATCCGCACTTCGTGATCCACCCGAATACCGAGCCCGTAAGATACTCCCGATCGGGAGCCTGTGCCCTTTTCGGTTCCGCGTTCGGCGGTGTTCAAACCGAATGCCTGGTAAACGGTGCAATGACCCTTTGCGCCACGCATGGCCAGCGAGCTCCCCAGAGCCGCCATCCCCAAACCGGTCTTGTCTCTTCTCACAATTCCGTACGCGAGCAATCCGGTTCCCGCTACCAGTGAGAACCAACGCTCATTTTCACCGATATTGGTGTCCGGCTTTTTCATCAGAAATGTTGCCATTCGTTACTCCTCTCAGACTCACTGACTCCGGCGTAGTGTCAATCGTTTCCCAGGCACTTCGGTTTGGGGCAGGATAGATTTGGAAAGTCGTTTTGGATGGCTACTGACAGGCTCGATGCGCTCCATTACTTTGGATACCGACGCGGTCACGACCTGCATTACGCATTGCTCCTCTCTCTTGCTTCCGGTGCAGCTTTTCAGCACATCGAATAAGCTGCCGTCCGAGTAGGCTTCAAGAATCGCGGGATGCACGTAATACTTCCGACAGGTTGCCGGGCGATTCCCCAGCTTTTGAGAAACAGCTTTGATCGCTTCGACGGTGCGCTTCTTAATATCGGTCTGGCTTTCGGCGGGTCCGATCTCTTCGAAGATAAGAGCTGCCCAGCCTGTGCCACCCCACGTCCGGAAATCCTTCGCAGTGAACTCGTCTCCCGCAATTTCGCGGATATAGTTGTTCACGTCGGACGAAGTAACGTCGCAAGTATTGCCGGCCTCGTCGAAGTACTGGAACAACTCGTAGCCTGGTATCTCCTCGACTTTTTTTACGATCTTCGCTAGCCGCGGATCTTCCAGCGTGATGCTTTGCTGTTGTCCGCTTTTGCCCCGGAAGTTGAAATGCATTTTACTCCCCTGAACGTCAACATGATGGTCCTGCAGCGTTGTCAGACCATACGATTCGTTCTGGTGCTTGTATTCGTCATTCCCGATTCGCATGCAAGTGCTCTCGAGAAGTTTTACGACAGCCGCAAGCACTTTATTTCGGGACAGGCCGGGCAGCTTGAGGTCTTGTTCCACGCGATGGCGAATCAGGGGAATTGCTTTTCCGAACGCGAGCATTCTTCCATACTTCGTCTGATCTCGCTGCTGGCGATACGAGGGGTGATAGCGATATTGCTTTCGTCCCTTCAAATCGCGACCTACCGCCTGAAGATGGCCATCGGCTGACCTGCAGATCCAGACGTCGGTCCACGCGGGGGGAATCACCAGAGATCGAATTCGCTGAACCGTCGCTGTATCGGTGACTGTTCCACCGGCAGGGGCGACGTAGCGAAAGCCTTTGCCCGACCGCAGTCGTCGAATGCCAGGCTCGCCGTTCCGCACATATCGTAGCCCGGCCTGTTCTGCTGAAGCGACTGGATCTTTAGGAAAAGGAATGACCCTGGCCCGACTCATGCAGCGTTAGATGGTGAGAGCCTGGCGGAGGTGTCAAATTGCAAACACCTTTGACCGGGAAACTCATGAGTTTAGTTTGTTGGCTTGCTGGTCTTCGGCGAGCTTGTCCCGCCAGGCCAGAAGAACTGTTGCCGGGTCAGAAACGGAACAGCTTGTGTAACCCATATGAACGGCTGCCAGAGCTTCTGTGAGATTCGAAACGGGACTGGCGAGCTTCAGCCTTAAAACGTCTTTGAGCATCGGGGTTATCAGCGCGATCTCTGCTGCGCCCCCGTCTACAGCGACCACGTCAGCTTCTACGCGACGGCAGATTTTGGTGAGGATAATTTTCAAATCGTCAGTCAGGTGAGCACTGTGATAGACGGCTGTTAGCGTCGCTCCGCTTTCGTGACATGCTTTCACGGCCTGGAGCAACTCCGTCTCAACGTGCTGAAACTGTCGTGACAAAAGCCTCGCCACGGGGACCGAAAACTCTATTTCCTTTGTACCCAGGCGCAGCAGATCTCTGGTCTCGAACAACTTCGTTCCGGTTGTAGAAGAGCCACCGGGATAACCTGTTGCGGCGGCTACTAACACCCCGCTATTTGCCAGCCACTGTACCGCGAGTTCGCAATCGCATGGCCTGGTAATGACGGAGCGTACCTGAAATTTCCGGGCTTGAACGCAGGCTTCATAGACCTGATCGGCCGACCAGAACGGGTCCAGCAAGGGTACGTCGAGCCTGCTTGCAAGCGACTCATAGGTCGGGGCTTCTGCGATCTCCGGTACAGGCGTCATGGTTCCATTGTAGTGATTGCGTTACTCTGAAATGTTGTCTTCCCACCCGGAAATCCATGCCTGAACAGCCCTACGACCACAACACGATTGAATTGAAATGGCATGAGCTCTGGAAACAGGATCCCACCCTGTACAAGCCTCTTGCTGACAGCGCAAAGCCGAAATTCTATGTGCTCGAGATGCTTCCGTATCCCAGCGGAACGCTTCACATTGGGCACGTCCGCAATTACTCCATCGGCGATGCTCTGGCCCGGTATAAGTGGATGCGCGGGTTTAACGTGCTGCACCCAATGGGCTGGGACTCGTTCGGCCTGCCGGCGGAAAACGCTGCCATCAAAAACAACCGCCAGCCGAGGGAGTGGACGCTCGCAAACATCGCCGAGATGAAGCGACAGCATCAGCGTCTTGGGTTCTCCTATGACTGGGATCTGGAAGTCTCAACTTGCGAGCCTGAGTATTATCGCTGGAATCAGTGGTTTTTCTTGCGAATGCTGGAAAAGGGTCTTGCTTACCGGCGGAAGTCGCTGGTGAACTGGTGCCCGGATTGCGCTACTGTGCTGGCGAATGAGCAGGTAGTCGATGGCTACTGTTGGCGCCACGAGACTACCAAAGTGATGCAGCGTGAACTGGAGCAGTGGTTCCTGCGCACGACCGCTTACGCGGAGGAACTGCTGGAAGGCATCAAGGATCTGGAAGCGGGCTGGCCTGAGAGGGTCCTTGCCATGCAGCGCAACTGGATCGGGCGGTCGGAAGGAGCAGAAGTCGATTTTACCCTGGAAGGCAGTGACGCGAAGATCCGCGTTTTTACCACCCGGGTCGACACGATTTACGGAGCAACGTGTGTCATTCTCGCGCCTGGCCATCCCCTTGTTTCTGAGCTCGTAGGCGAGGCAGATCAACGGCGTATCCGAGAAATGATCGATACGCAGGCTCGTAAAGATCCCGGCGAACTCAGCAAAGAAGGCCTGTTTACAGGTCACTATGCGGTCAACCCATTTAGCTCGGAGCGTGTGCCTGTCTGGGTTGGGGATTTTGTGTTGATGGGTTACGGCACCGGCGCCATTATGGCGGTCCCCGCACATGACCAGCGCGACTTTGAGTTCTGCGTCAAATATGGCATCGCTGTGGTGCCGGTCATTCGCCCGGTAGACGGAACGTTGCCCGATGCGGCGCTGATGAAGGAAGCGAACGGCGACTATGGAGTGGTCGAGAAGTCCGGGTCATGGTCCGGTCTGGCGAGCGAAGATGCGCGGACAAGGATGGCAGATAAAGCGGAATCGGACGGATTTGGAAAGAAAGCGATCACATTTCGATTAAAAGACTGGGGAATTTCGAGGCAGCGTTACTGGGGAACACCGATTCCGGTCATTCATTGTCCTGTTGATGGAGTGGTGCCCGTACCAGACCATCAGCTGCCCGTCCTCTTGCCGCTGGATGTGAATATCACAGGCGTTGGTGAGTCTCCCCTTGCGCGGGAGGATTCTTTCGTCCACGTGAAGTGCCCGAAATGCGGAACTGATGCCCGTCGCGAAACAGACACCATGGACACCTTTGTGGACTCTTCCTGGTACTTCTACCGTTACTGTGATGCTCACAACGACAAAGTACCTTTTGACTCTGCGAAGATTGCGTACTGGTTTCCGATTGACCAGTACATTGGCGGCGTCGAGCACGCCATTCTGCACCTGATTTACTCCCGTTTCTGGACTCGCATGATGCGCGATCTTGGCCTGATTACGAATGCCGAACCTGCGACGCGCCTCTTCACGCAGGGGATGGTGATTCGGGATGGCGCGAAGATGTCAAAGAGCAAGGGCAATGTCGTCAGCGCGGACGAACTGGTGGAACGATTCGGAGCCGACACCGGCCGGATTTTCGAACTCTTTGCCGCGCCGCCTGAGCGTGATTTGGACTGGACCGAGTCCGGTGCAGAAGGAGCCTACAAGTTTCTTGGCAGAGTCTACCGGTTTGTTACCCGCAACATCGATCGTGCCGATTCATCCTCGCCGCTTCCACGGAGTGATTCCGATCGCAAGGTCTTGCGCAAACTGCATCAGACACTGCGAAAAGTCACGGCTGACTTCGAGTCACGCTGGCATTTCAATACGTCGATTGCAAGCGTGATGGAGCTCGTCAATGAGCTCTACGCTCACGAGCTGGCGCTGACACCGCCGGTAATTGCCGAAGTGCTCGAGAAGCTGGTGTTGCTGTTGGGCCCTTTTGCGCCGTTTTTGGCTGAAGAGATGTGGGAACAAATGGGTCGCAAGGGACCTGTGTTTCGTCAGAATTGGCCGGAATCCGACGAAGAACTTGCCCGGGAGGAAGGGGCGGAAGTTGTTTTACAGGTGAACGGAAAGGTCCGGAGTCGTTTGCTTGTCCCATTGGGTACACCGAGCCAGCAGCTGGAAGAGATGGCGCTTGCGGATCAGAAGCTCCAGCCGTTTATCCAGGGGAAACAGATCGTAAAAATCATCGTTGTTCCCGATAAGCTCGTAAACATCGTAGTGAAAGGCTGAACCTTTATCGTTTACCATCCGGTCATGGCTCAGCAAATCCACGCCCTTGCAGCGACAGAACCAAAAGGCAAGCTGCAGGCGTTTGCATACGATGCGGGTGAACTTGGCCCGAATCAGATTGAAATCAAGGTCGACTACTGTGGCATTTGCCACTCGGACCTGTCTATGCTCAACAACGACTGGGGCATGACCACTTACCCCTTCGTCCCCGGGCACGAGGTTGCAGGCACCGTTGTCGCGGTTGGGTCTCAAGTGCCGGGTCTGATAAACGCGCCGGGCGACCCGATGGGTAAGTCGGTGGGACTTGGGTGGTATTCCGCGACTTGCATGGGTTGCACCCAGTGTCTTTCAGGAAACCAAAACCTCTGCGCGACCGCCGAGCAGACGATTGTCGCTCGCCACGGCGGCTTTGCGACGCGTGTGCGCTGCCATTGGGCGTGGGCTATACCTTTGCCCCATGGTGTTGATGCATCTAAAGCCGGACCGCTATTCTGCGGCGGAGTTACGGTGTTCAACCCGATTGTTCAGAACGCGATAAAACCCACAGATCGGGTTGGGGTCATAGGGATAGGTGGACTGGGACATATGGCGCTGCAGTTCCTGAACAAATGGGGTTGTGAGGTCAACGCCTTCAGTTCCAATCCTGCGAAACGCGACGAAATTCTGAAGATGGGTGCGCACAACGTGGTGGACTCCCGGAATTCGGAAGAACTGAAAAAGTTGAACGGCCAGTTGGACTTTATACTTTCCACGGTTAACGCCAGCCTGAATTGGGAGGCGATGCTGGCGGTTCTAGCCCCAAAAGGCAGGCTTCACCTTGTGGGTGTTGTCCCCGAGCCGATTCCAGTGGCGGCTTTTCCCCTCATCGCGGGGCAGAAAACACTCTCCGGCACTCCTCTTGGGAGCGTGACGACTACCGCAAAGATGCTGGACTTTTGTGCCCGTCACAATATTGCCCCTATCACTGAGACTTTCCCCATGTCGAAGGCAAACGAGGCGATCGAGCATCTTCGCGGGGGTAAAGCGCGGTATCGGATCGTCCTGCAAAATGATTTGAATTAAAGCTAACGGTTGGGCGGGCAGGCGTCGTAACCTGTCCGCCACACGTCATTCATTTCTAATTCGAAATCCAGCGCTAGCCTGGTAAGAAATGAGACAAGTACTTCTCGCTTTGTTTTCCATCATGCCTGCAGCGCTGGCCCAAACGGGGGCAGCAAACGGCAGTATCCGCGGCCAGATCAGCGACGCGACTGGCGCCACAATTCCGTCCGCTGAAGTCCGTGCAACGAACATTGATACCGGCTTTGTCCGCGCGACCACATCGCTTGGGAACGGACAGTATGAAGTCCCTTTACTTCCGCTGGGACGGTACCAGGTTTCGGTTCAGGCACCGGGGTTCGCGGAGTACCGTCAGGCAGGTGTGATCGTAGAAGCGATCCGCGCCACTTTACTCGATCTGCGGCTGGCAGTCGCGTCGTCGGAGCAGACGATCACTGTGAACGCAGACGGAAGCGTTCTGACGATTGAGCCTTCCGGTATCCC
>JACMLA010000648.1 GCA_014379815.1 Bryobacteraceae bacterium
ATGGGATCCGTGATTTGTCGGAAGGGTATGAGAAAGCGGTGGCGTGTTTCTTTGTGTCTCAAGGGAACCTCGACCTGGTCCGGCGTCAGCTAGCTACGCCGATCGAACACGCCAGCGTGATTCGCAATCCGTTTAACGTTTCCTACCAAGCCGCCCCCGAATGGCCGGCTATGAACGAGGTGTATCGCCTGGCCTGCGTGGCCCGGCTCGAGCCGAAGGCAAAGGGCCAGGACATCCTCTTTGAGGTGCTGGGGCAGAAGAAATGGCGCCAGCGGAAACTGGAGGTCAGCTTGTTCGGGAGCGGTCCGAATCGGGTGGGATTGATGAAACTAAAGGAGCTGTATCAGCTTACAAACGTCACCTTCCGCGGCTTCACCACCGACATCGAGCAGGTATGGCGTGACCACCACGCTCTCGTCCTGCCTTCACGCTATGAAGGTCTTCCTTTGGCGCTCGTCGAAGCAATGCTTTGCGGCAGGCCATGCATCGTCACCGACGTGGCAGGCAATGCGGAACTCATCGAGGACAACGTCAGCGGCTTTGTCGCGGCGGCGCCAAGTGCATCTTCGCTGGACGAAGCATTGGAACGCGCGTGGGAACGCCGGACCGAATGGGAGTCGATGGGGCAGGTGGCGTCCCGGCAGATCCGAAACGCAGTGTCCGAGGATCCGACGGGAACATTCGTCTCGTGCCTGATGAACCTTGAACCGGAGTTGCGAGTGGGTGGCTCAGCGAATCTAAGCGCGCTGCATGCCGCGACTGAGCTGCAATAGACCGCGTTTACAGTTTATGAAAGACGACCTGATTTTCGATGTGGGGATGAACAACGGCGATGACACGGCCTATTACCTGCACAAGGGATATCGCGTCATTGCGGTGGAGGCGAATCCACAACTGGTCGAACAGACGAGCAAGCGCTTTCAGCGCGAAATCGAGACGGGCAGGCTGGTGACCCTGAATGTGGGGATCGCTGCGACGGAAGGATCAATGCCGTTCTGGGTGTGTGAATCGCAATCGGAGTGGAGTTCGTTCGATCGTCATATCGCGTCGCGAGATAACTCTCCTCATCATGAGATTAACGTCCCGTGTGTGCGTTTCCGTTCCCTCGTCGAGCAGTTTGGAGTTCCGTACTACTTAAAGGTGGATATCGAAGGGAACGACCACCTCTGCCTTGCGGACTTGCAGCCCGAAACCCGCGCCAGGTATGTCTCGGTTGAAGCAGCGGATCTACAGCTCCTCGATCAACTCGTGGACCGTGGTTACTCGCGCTTCAAGTGCATCAGTCAGTTCCATTATCTTCCCTTGGAATCACGTCCCACGATGCCTGAGCGGCGGTTGGTGACCGCGCGCCGGCTTCTCTCAAGCCGGAATTGTCTCGTGCGGGTATTCCGGCGACTCGGGGGACGCAAGTGGTTGGAGCATCTGGAAAATCAGGCGCGAAGGCTCGGCGGATGGGTGTTTCCTCACGGGAGCTCTGGCCCATTCGGAGGAGACCTTTTGGGCAGGTGGCTGGAGTACGACGAAATGCGAGAGACTTATGAAAGTCATTGCCGACGGATGCACCAGCGCCGTCCTTCCG
>JACMLA010000649.1 GCA_014379815.1 Bryobacteraceae bacterium
AAAGCAGTGGTATACAAATACAAGCAGGCTGCCAAACAGCTTTGTGAACGTCTCCATCGGTCGTCCTCCCTCGATCAAGTCTCGACAACAAGATCATCGGTCTGGACGACCGCTGGAGTCAAAATTTCAAATATGTTTGGCTAGTCTTACGCCGGTACCGGATCTTGCACGGTCGGAAGCTGACGAAGTTTTTGCGGCAGAATTCGCAACGCCTCGGTTTGGCCCCGAGCTTCATCAGGATTTTCCACGTGGACGGCGGGCGGTAATAGTGCGGCTGCCATAAGCTCAACTCCAGGCCGTAGCAGCGAGGGCAGCGAGCATAGATGACGTTCATGAAATCCCAAAGCGTTTGGGACCATCGTGCGTCGCAATCCTTGCAACGAAGCTGGTAAAACCCTAATACTTTCTGTGCGGCTTCCCACACTCCCTTGGACGAGGAACTGCGGATGTTTCTGGATTGACACTTAGGGCAGCGAAACGGGTGCACAAAAGACCAACTGCCCTAGTGTAACTTGAAATTTACGGTTCTCGAACTCAGGCAATTGCCTTAGGACAAGCGTAGTCTTCCGTGTAGGTTTGGAACGCCCGCTTCAGCCGGCTCGTGATCTGTGTCGCGCCTTTTACCTGGATGCCTTCAATTTCCGAGACCGGGAGGAGTTCGCGCGTGCTGGAGGTAATGAACAACTCATCGGCGTCTTCAAGCTGAGGAAGCGTCAACTTGCGTTCGACGACACGAATTCCGGGCTCGTGGATCTCGGACAACAATATCTCGCGCGTGATGCCGGGTAGGCACCCGGATTCGAGAGGCGGCGTGCAAACCTGATCCCCATACACTGCGAATAGATTCGCCGAAGTGCATTCGGCGACTTCCTCCCTTTCATTCAGCAGCACGACTTCATCAAACCCGCGCTCATGCGCAGATTGATACCAATTCAGGTTGAATGCCCAGGACAGTACCTTAGTCCGCGAGTACGGGGACGCGGCGAACCGGCCATTCGGAACCACGCCGAGACGCACCGATTTCCCCCAGTTCGCGAGGTTGGTTGTCATCGCGACCATGTCAAACTCGCGGGAGATGTCAGGCCCCACGAAGACCGTGCCGCGATTCTTCACGATGCAAACGCGCATCGTCGCTTCAGGGCACCGATTGGCTTCGATCAGCAAAAGCAGGCGCTCGCGGAGCCATTCGGGATCCGACGGGAAGGGCACGCGCAGCAGTTCGGCATCGCGCTTCATCCTAGCCCAATGGCGCTCGAATGCGAACAGAGTACCGCGTGCGATGCGGAATGTACTAAAGACTCCCCAGCCCATGAGCGTACCGACTTGGCCGATGCTGAAGACAGGGTCGGATGCTTCGCGGATCTCATCGTTGTGCAGGACGAAGCGATGCAGCATGGAAGTTATTGTAACGCCGCCAGCCCTCAACGGGCAGTGTCTGCCGGACTCCACTGCGGGTGGCGGAAATTGACCTCGAACACTACGGGTACCGGGACGGCGCCGCCGTTGCGGATTGCAGGCGGGAATGTCCACTGCCGCACGCATTCGATCGCACTTTGTCCAAACCAAAGCCGAGCCGTCGCCTCACGCGCGGACGGATGATCTCGGTCGGCCGGTGGCGCTGATTTCCAGATCTGCGCATAGAGAACAAACCCGAGCTTGGCTGTTTCCCCGTGTGTGGATTCGGGGAACAGATCGCCAGGTGCGCTGGCGAGCCTCGGGTCATCGAAGAAAAGGTTTACTTCGATTCGAGAAGATCTGAATCCGGCGTTCCCATTAGCAGCAATGCAAGACAGGCTCGGATGTCTTCCTCGGTGAGGTGTGGGAAGTCACTCAGAACCTCCTGGTCCGTCATTCCGGATCCAGCGTAGCTCACGCATTGCAAACGTTTCCCGCAAGCCGCGAATGCATGAATTGCCATCACGTTTCCTGCCTCCCCACAGTGATCATCCCCGAGTAGTCCATTGCCTACCCTGTATGGCGCATCTAAGCGCGCTCTCCAACGTGCGCGGAGCTGTTCTCGCAGTCCAGGAGGTCAGTAGGCACGCAACAAGTCAGCATCGATTCAGCCTCTGTGATTGACAAACACCGGAACTCCGCCCGGCCGGGTTTCGATTGTACGGAATCGACTCGCGACCCGAATTTCTTAAAGCGTGCAACGCGTCCAAGATGCTTTCGCTTCCACCGATCTGCCCCTCGAACTTCCGCCAGTTTATGTGCAATCGTCGTCACCAAGCCATTGAGCTCTATTGGGGGTGTTCTGCATCACAACGGTCATTCTGGCGCGGCCGCCTAGGAGTTTGTTGAAATAGGCCCATTTCCGGAACCAAGGACGAAGGAGACCGCGCGAGTTTGAGGTATACGGGTCGATTTCTTCGGAGTTGCGATGAGAAGTGAGGCCTGCAAGGACCCAGATTCGGGCGTTTTCGGCCCTTTGCGCCCTTACAGGGGCGCCTAGACGCAGGTCTCTCTTAGTTTCGGAATGCGCAGTAGATTGAAGGCCGCGCAGGTGAAGACGAAGAGCCATTCGACTTTGTCGAGGCCGCGCAGTTTCACCTTTCTGAGACCACCGATTTGCTTCATCCACCCGAATGGCTTTTCCACCAGCCATCGTTTACTTAAGCTGAGGGCATAGCCCGGATGGCGAGTCGTTCGTTTGTCGATGGCGCTGCGCCGGTTCTTAGTTTTGCGATACGTGCGGAACCGCCCCCAGTTCCCGCACCGTGCTAACGAAATCGCGGGTGTCGTAGGCTTTGTCCGCCC
>JACMLA010000650.1 GCA_014379815.1 Bryobacteraceae bacterium
GCTGAACTCAGGCTTCACCCCTCTGTTGCTGGCAGTCCGTGAAGGACAGATTCCCGTTGTACGTGCTCTCCTGAAGGCAGGAGCCGACGTGAATGACACGATTCGCCCGGCCGAGGCTTCTGGCCCAAGGCCCGCGTCGGGAGCAGGTGCGCCAAGACCGGGCACAAGCGCCCTGCACATCGCGGTCACGAATGGGCACTTTGAACTGGCCGCGTTCCTGCTGGAAGCGGGTGCCACTCCAAACGCGATCGAGGTTGGTTACGCACCCCTTCACATCCTTAGCGGAGTTCGTAAACCCGGCGGAGGCGACAACGACCCTGCGCCCCGGGGCTCGGGCACAATCACAAGTCTTGAGCTTGCAAAGAAACTCGTCGCGCATGGCGCCGATGTCAATGTGCGAATGACCAAGCGCATGAGTCTCGGTCTTACTGGTTTGAATACGACGGGAGCGACACCGTTTTTATTGGCAGCCCGCACCGCGGATGTAGAACTCATGCAGACTTTGGCAGCCCTTGGCGCAGATCCGTTGCTTCCTAATGCCGATAACGCGACGCCCTTGATTGTTGCGGCAGGCTTGGGAACGAGGTCGCCAGGCGAGGATGCCGGAAGCGAAAGCGAAGTGCTTGAGGCGGTGCAGTTGGCCCTGGCACTTGGGAACGACATCAACGCGGTAGATAACAATGGTGAGACCGCAATGCATGGCGCCGCTTACAAGAATCTGCCCGCGGTCGTACAGTTACTCGCCGACAAAGGCGCGAAGATCGAGACCTGGAACCGTAAGAACAAGCAAGGCTGGACGCCACTCACGATTGCGCAAGGCTACCGCTTCGGGAACTTCAAACCTTCTCCAGAAACAGTGGCTGTCTTCAAGCAAGTGCTAACCGCAGCGGGAGTGGCCGTGGACGGTGCGCCGAAGCCTTCTCCCACAAGCAATAGCGACTATAAGCCCGGTCGTTAGCTGGACTGTTTTGCGGGTCGACAAACAGCGGGAAGCACAGTTCAGCGTTCACTTTATCCGTAGCGTTGTGTACTACGCCGTGGGGCGCGGTGCGGACTTAGCGGAGCTCTGCAGGATGGCCGAATTCCCGCAAGAGCGCTTGTCCATGCCGGACGATCTGGTAAGCGGCGCTGCAGTCGAGAAAGTCTGGGAGGTAGCAATCGAGCTCACCGGCGATCCGGATCTTGGGTTGCACACCGGCGAGTCTCTGCAGCCGGCTGCGTTGGGGCTGTTAGGATTCGCCATGTTGAGCTCTGCGACCCTGGGTGCGGCGCTCGACAAGATGGCACGCTACTGGAATCTGATGAGCGATGCGACTTCCTTACGCTCCTCCCGAACCAACGAAACCGCCGTGTTGCAACTGGTCGTGCTGGACCTGCCGGGGAACTTCCTCATGTGGAACCGCCAACCGGTAGACTCTTCCTTGAGCGCTGCCGTGGGGCTGGCACGGGCGCTAACGGGACGTCCTCTCGCGCTGTCCGACGTCGCATCCACCTTTCCACCTCCGCCGGCTGCATCGGAGTACGAACGCATCTTCCGACGACGTCCACGCTTCCACGCGGAGGCAAATCAGATCGCATTCCCGGCGGAAGCTCTGGGCTGGCCCGTGATCCATTCCAACCCTGCGATGCTGGACGCGTCGGAAGAGCAAATTCGTCTGCGACTGGCGGCAAACTTCTCCTCAGTTTGCGACCGGGTACGGGCAGAACTGGCAAAAACGCTTCGAGGCGAAATACCTGACCTCAAGACCGTGGCGAAGTCGCTGGGTATGAGCGAACGCGCGCTCCAGAGGGACCTGCAAATGGAGGGGGCCAGCTTCAGCCAGGTACGTGACGAGCTGAGGAGAGATCTGGCCCTTGGATATCTTCGCGACTCGCGACACTCTATTACCGATATTGCATTCCTACTGGGCTTCTCCGAAGCGAGCGTTCTCCACCGATATTTCCGCCGCTGGACCGGGATCACGCCCCAGGAGTATCGTCGAACTTCTGCGGGATCCGGTGCCGCCGCGAATCACACGCCAGCCTAAGATTCCGCACCACACGGACCACAGAAGAAAAGCAATTCCCGGTAATGGAGCCATCAAGGAAAGGCCCGGAAACACGGCACTGAGGCTCTCTCCGGAGCCAGCAAAGAACAGACAGGATGCGAGCAAGCCCAGCCACCGGTGGAGCTTCTGCAATCGGGTGTGGCGGGCGAGGGAAAGAACGACACCCACGGTCCAGAGCGCCAGAAGGATCTGCCCAAGATGCTCGCCCATAAGAACACCGAAGAGCTGGTTCTGTGCCTCGAAGACGATCGCAATCGTTTGCCTTTCCGCCGGCGTGGCAAATGGTTCGACATAGGCCTTTGCTAACGCCGGAACGAGCACCACCCAGCGCAGCAGACCGAGCATTTGCAGGACTGCTGATGCCACACCAAGAGGAGTGGCCGATGCCAGCCATCGCGGGCGTTCGACAAACAGCGCGGGCAGAATCGCTATGCCCACGAGAAACGGCAAAATTGCAATCCCGTAGAGATACCAGACCATCGTGATTGAAGGCGCAGCCTGAGCGTACTCCCGCAGAATCGTGTCGGCTGACTCGCGCAAAATGCCTGGATAGTGGAACTGCGTACTTAGCAGCAGATACGGAATCTGGATGAGGAAAGGGAATGCGATCAGCATTGCCCCGGAAAGAGTTCTCAGTGTCTTTCTGCTGGACAGGTCGGTTGTCATGAATCCACTTTGTAGCGATTCGTGAAGTTTGCCCGTGACCAAAGGCGCACGCTAATTGACTGCAAGCGCCGTCTGCCAAAAATCTTGTCTTGCGCATTTCGTCACTCAATCGGCGCGACAGGTCAGCCGGGAATCGGGGGGAGCAATCGCAGAATGGGCATGGCGTCTCTGAGAGACCCCCTCCAGGAGAAAACAATGAAGTCCTTTTTAAGCGCTGTCTGCCTGATTCCGGCACTATACGCAGAGCATACGGCCCCTGTCTTTCGAACCGAGACGCGGGTTGTGACGGTAGACGTGATGATTCGTGATCTGAAGACACGGCTGCCAATCGGCGATCTGAGCCTGGAAAACTTCAAGCTCCGCATAGATGGCAAAGACCGGCAGGTATCGTATTTCGGTCACGGCGGCGAGGACCGTCGCCCTCTGGCGATGCTCGTATTTTTCAACCTCGCACCAGAAGGCGGTCTTCGCGAACTTGCGAATCGTGCTGCGATGTCCTCGTTCGCGGCTGCTCTCCAGCAACTCTCACCGCAGGATGAAGTAGCCGTATACGCAGCGCGGGACTGGTTCGTCGGCGAGGCGAAAGAGATCATTGCTCTCACGCGTGACAGGAACGCTGCTGCGCAGGCGATGCAGCGCAGTGTGGAACTGGCAATCGGCACTTCGGAAACTGACAGGCAGTCGGAACGTCTTTCTAAAGAGAAGATGATGTCGGCAGCTGTTCAGCGAGCGGTTGAACTATCGGACATCCGTCCCGACTCTCAGGTGGCCCTGGTCTACGTATCGGACGGAATGAACACACTGGACACGATGGAGGCGAAAGACCGCCGCGCTCTCGCCGAAACGCTACAGGCACGAAACATCAGCTTTAGCGCGCTGAATCTCAACATGCTGTCCAGCTACGCGGCCGCAGCATCGGTAATCAATCCCCTAGGTATGGTCTTTGGGCTCAGCGTGACCGGCGCAAGTACCTATCTGGCGAAACAGGTAGGCGGTGTATCGGTGGAGGTCCCGTCTGCAGGACAACTGGGTGCGGCACTGGAACAAGTCGTGAGTTGCTATGCATCGAGGTACCTGCTCGGCTATCAAGTCTCAGAAAGTGAGTACAGAGACGGGCGCAGACACCGCATTGAAGTCAAGCTGGAAGGTACAAAGGGAAAACGACTGGAAGTGTCATGGCGCAAAGGCTTCCTGGCCTCCCGTGACTAGAAACGGACTTTGGCAACGAGCCTCCGAGTGCACAACTTTCGCCCTCCGCAGGTGTTTTCCTTGCTTATGAAGCCAGCGTCGTTTGTCAGATTCCTGCTGCTCGCCGCGACCTTACAAGCTGGCTTATACGCGCAGCAACCGACCAGCTA
>JACMLA010000651.1 GCA_014379815.1 Bryobacteraceae bacterium
CGACGGCTTGCTGACACTGGGCAGTAGTGACGTCATAGTGTGTGACCATGCGCAAGGAAGTTGGTCCGACAGGGTTGACGATGATGCCTCGGTCTTTCAGGGCAGCGCTAACCTCTGCGGCCACCATGCCGGATCCGCTGACGTCAAAAATTACGATGTTCGTCTGCACCGGCGATACCACCACGCCGTCGATCCGGCTAAGTTCTTCCGCCAGCAAGCGCGCGTTAGCATGGTCGTCCGCCAACCGCAGTGGCATTTGCTCAAGTGCCAGCAAGCCAGCAGCCGCCAGGATCCCGACCTGTCGCATGCCACCGCCCAGACGCTTGCGGTACAGCCGTCCTCTATCGATCAGTGAACGTGTTCCCACAAGCATCGAACCCGCAGGAGCGCCAAGACCCTTGGAAAGGCAAAACATAACGGTATCGGTATAGCGGGCAATGTCCCGGACATTCACACCCAGATACGTTGCCGCATGGAACACACGGGCGCCATCCATGTGCACCGGCAGTCCCATATTCCATGCACCTTCCGAAATTTCGGCGAGCGTGTTGAGGGGGTACACGGTGCCGCCTGCCATGTTGTGAGTATTCTCCAGCTCGATCAGGCCGGTTCGCGCCGCGTGGGGTCCCAGCAGACGAATCTCACGACGTATCGCTTCCCAGCTCAGAATCCCGTCAGTCGTCGCCACCGGTCGGGCGAGGCAACCGGCGAACCAGGCCATCATCGAAAGTTCGTAATTCAGAATGTGGCAACGGGACTCGCAGACCACTTCTTCACCGTGTTCGGTATGAAGTTTGATCGCGATGGTATTTCCCATCGTGCCCGTAGGGACAAACAGAGCGGCTTCCTTCCCAAATATCCCGGCCGCGCGTTGTTCGAGGCGGTTGACTGTGGGATCTTCGCCATACACGTCATCGCCAACTTCGGCGGAGGACATGGCTTCCCGCATCGCGGGTGTAGGCCGGGTTACCGTATCGCTTCTCAGGTCGATCATCACGAAATGAATTCTCCGAAAACTTCATTGGACAACAGGACGCCCCGATCCGTTAGCCGCAGCAGACTACCGTCCACGGAGAGCAGACCTGCCTCCTCCAGCCGCGTAATGGACTTGCCGTGGCGAACCCGGTCGTCTGGACTCGTGTCGACTCCCCGGTCGAGGCGAAGTCCAAGGAAGAAGCGCTCTTCCTCAGGGTTGGCCGGCGTGGATTCCAGCGCTACAGGTCTCCCGGATCGCCAGCGTGCCACGTATTCCGACGCTGACTCCACGTTGCCCCACCGCACACCATGGTTGAAAGAGTGGGCGTCTGCTCCAAAGCCGATGTAGCAGTCCGACTGCCAGTACTTCAGGTTGTGCAACGACTCGGCCCCAGGCCGAGCGAAGTTAGAAATCTCATACCGGCCAATTCCCATTCCCCGCAGTCTTTCGACCGCTGTTTCGTAGAACTCCGCCATCAGTTCGCCATCAGGAACGGCAGCAGCGCTATACCGGCTTCCTCCCTGCAGAATCTCAAATCCCAGCCGGCTGTCTCCGTCTACTTCGAACATGTAGACGGAGACGTGAAGAGGCTGGAGATTTCCGATAGCGTCCAGTGAAGCTGACCACGAAGACGGAGTTTGTCCGGGCAGTCCGGCTATCAGATCGATGTTGAAGTTGGTAATGCCCGCGGATCGCAGCATGGCTACGTCAGCTTCCACCACAGCAGCATTGTGTTTTCTTCCGGTGCGCGCCAGTTCGCGGTCGACACACGACTGCACGCCGAGGCTGACGCGGTTGATCCCCGATTCCAGCCACGCCGCGATGTTCTCAGGTGTCAGACTACCCGGGGCCGCCTCGATCGTCGCCTCACGCCACGGGCGCCCCGGAACGTTATGGAGAATGCGACGGAGGTCCCGTCCTGCCAGACGGCTGGGAGTTCCGCCTCCCAAATACACCGTGTCCGGTTGCCAGACCCAGACATGCTGTCCGATCTCAGATGTCAGCGCCGAGAGATAACTGGATTCCAGATCTGCTGAGGAAACGTCAGAGGCAAAATTGCAAAAAGAACATTTCTGGGCACAGAACGGATAGGAGAGGTAAACACCGGGCAAAGGCGGCTCCGGGCAAATCAGGCGTTGAGCGTCACGGTTTGACCCAGTCGCCGGCTGACTGCGGAAGAGACTACTTCGGACAGAGTCTGGCCGGTTTCCGGGAGTATGAACGATTCGCGCGCAGCGTCCCACTCCAGTTTGTAACTTTTGAGATGTGCGGAAATCCAGATCTGCTTGACAGGAGCGTTGGGACTAACTACAAACTTAGTTGGGGGATCCTCAAACTCAACCGTGAGAGCTCCACCGAAGTCGCTTTCGAAACCATGCATTTCCGATGCTCTGACCAGAGCATCGTGAAGCCGCTCCAGTGCTTCATCCGATTTTAAACGAAACTCGCCATCGTCGAGCGCCATAGCTGTTTTCCCAGAGTCAGCATAGCAGGTGTTTGCAAGGCAAGTCTCAGACAGCCAGGTGTTTTATTGGGCCGGAGAATTGTTTAGTCAGGATGATGCAACCGAACGGGTCTGCTGAGCATCATAATCGACGGACCAGCCTGTTTGTACATACCGTCCGGTGGGTTCCATCGGTGTATGTTAGACTCGGTTTTAGTCCCGGAGACGTCCCGGCTTTCTTGCCTGTGAGCTATTTACCACTTTTTGCTGTGTGTAGTTTCCCTGAAGCTGCGCACCTGCAAGCCTTGCGTTTTTTTATTTCGTGCGTAGTGTGTCAGAACGTTTTCAGTCCCGCAACAGGTAATGTTATAAACCGCAATTCCCGAAATCAGCACTCCGTTTTCTTTGGCAAATCTGGACATTGCTGGAGCGGAGATTTCGGTTCGTGTCTTTCCCCCGGCGCAATTTCTTGCACAGAGAGTCGTCTGTAAGCACCTCAGTGCGCTGGCCCGGAACAGGAGTGGAACATGCAGATTCAGCCTAACGGGGTTACCCGTCAAAGAGTCGACTTTTCGCGGATCCGGACTGCCATCCCGATTCCGAATCTGATTGAAGTTCAGAAGATTTCCTATGAGCGCTTCCTGCAGATGGATCTCCTGCCGGATGAGCGCGATGATACGGGGCTTCAAAGTGTCTTTAAGTCTGTTTTTCCGATTCAGGACTTTCGCGGTCTTAGCGAACTCGCGTTTGTTGAGTACTCGATCGGAAACTGGGAGTGCAAGTGCGGCAACCTGAAGGGCCTGAATCATCTCCGCAGCGTCTGTAAGAACTGCGCTTCTACCATTCAGACCGACCCGTTCCACCCCGGCGACGTATTGTGCAAAAAGTGCGGCACGTTTAACAAAAATATTGTGACGTTCTGCAACCGCTGCGGCGACCCGGTGGGCCTGCAGCTGAAGTACGACGTGCCCGAGTGTGAAGAGCGCGGGATGACTTATTCCGCACCCCTGAAAGTAACCATACGCCTTACGGTGTATGACAAGGATCCTGAGACCGGTACCAAGAGCATTCGCGACATTAAAGAACAGGAAGTGTTCTTCGGCGAAATTCCACTGATGACGGAGAACGGTACCTTCATCATCAATGGCACCGAGCGCGTGATTGTCAGCCAGCTGCACCGTTCGCCCGGCGTGTTTTTCGAGCGTGTCCCGGCGCAGGGATACTACCTCGGAAAGATCATTCCCTATCGCGGAAGCTGGGTTGAGTTTGAATACGACAACAAGAATCTGCTGTATGTGCGCATCGACCGGAAGCGCAAGTTTTATGGGACGGTGTTTCTCCGGGCCCTCGGTCTGAAGACGGACTCCGACATTTTGAAGGCGTTCTACAACGTCGTCAGTGTGTCGGTTCGCGACAAGAAGCTCTTCTGGAAAACCTCGAACGCTCTGCTTGGCATGAAACTTAGCTATGCAATCAGCAACGAAAAAGGTGACACTGTCGTCCCGCAAGGCCGCAAGATCACCAATTCGGTGTTCAAAGAGATCCAGAAGCAGGGCATTACCGAAGTGGAAGTCGCTTCCAACGATCTGACGGGCGCATTTGCAGCCGCTGACGTGATCGACATGGAGACCGGTGAAGTCCTGGTGGAAGCCAACCAGGAGCTTTCCGAAGTGGCGATCGGCAAGCTGATGGATGCGGGCATTTCTGCGATTGAGCTGTTTTTCCCCGAGCGTGATGACGCCGGCATGGTTGTCAGCGTGACTTTGCGTAAGGATCCGGTGAAGACCCAGAGCGACGCGCTTCTGGAGATTTACCGCAAGCTTCGTCCTGGCGATCCGCCGACCGTCGACACGGCTACCCAGTTGTTCCAGGGTATGTTTTTCGACGCGCGCAAGTACGATTTCTCGCGTGTTGGCCGCATGAAGTTCAACATCAAGTTGCACGACAACGCGGACTTCACTTCGCTGGACAAGCGCGTTCTCGACCACAAAGACTTTATCGACACAATTAAGTATTTGCTTAGGCTCCGCAAGGGACTTGGGGCTGTCGATGACATCGATCACCTCGGCAACCGGCGTGTTCGCGCAGTCGGCGAACTGCTGGAGAACCAGTTCCGCATTGGCCTTGTTCGTATGGAACGCGCGATTAAGGAAAAGATGTCGGTGTACCAGGAAATGTCGACGGCGATGCCGCACGATCTGGTAAACGCCAAGCCCGTGATGGCAGCGATCCGTGAATTTTTCGGATCGTCCCAGCTCTCCCAGTTTATGGATCAGACAAACCCGTTGTCTGAGATCACCCATAAACGCCGCCTTTCCGCGCTTGGACCCGGTGGTCTGAGCCGCGAGCGCGCCGGCTTTGAGGTGCGCGACGTGCACTATTCGCAGTACGGCCGCATGTGCCCGATCGAGACGCCGGAAGGCCCGAACATCGGCCTCATCACGTCGCTCGCCTGCTTCGCGCGCGTGAACGATCTCGGCTTCGTCGAGACGCCGTACCGCGTGGTGAAGGGCGGCCGCGTGACCGACGAGCTGGCGTGGCTCGACGCCAACCGCGAGGAGGACGCCGTCATCGCGCAGGCGAACGCCCGCCTCAACGAGGACGGGTCGTTCATCGACGAGTACGTGCTCTGCCGCCAGCAGGCGGACGTGCCGCTGCTCCCGGCGTCACGCGTGGACTACATGGACGTCG
>JACMLA010000652.1 GCA_014379815.1 Bryobacteraceae bacterium
AGACTTCAGTCTCTCACGCAAGTGGCATGAGCAAATTACTCTCCTTCACAGCCTTCAACGACAGCGTGGTCAGACCCCCGTCGTCAAAATGGACCACGGTATTATCTCCCTGGTATCGCTCGACCACTTCTCCCCCAGGCCAGCACTCCCGGCTCTTCCAGCCGGCTGATCGTTTTCGTTAACTTGCGCTCTGAGAGCCTCCGGTTTCTTCCCTGAGGGCTTCCAGCTCGACCGGTCCATCGTTTTGGTGGACCAGCTCCGCTACCTTCTGTACTTGCTCTTCGGCAAGAAGTCCGCCACCCTTAAGAAATTTTTGAATGGTTATGTCCTGCGTCAGCAACCTTGAGATTCCGGATCGATTCCAGTTGATCTTTCTGTAGCGGAATCAGCGGCTATACGACGACAGTAGGCCCATTGATCAGCAATCCTGCCATCTGATAGATCGCCAACTTCCCGGATCCGGTTGGCTGCACGACCAACGTGTCCTGCCCTTCCAGAATGGACGCAACCGCTTCTTCCTGTCCCGCCCTCAACTCTTCAAAACCAAAGCGTTCTCTCGTCAGCTTTTGTATCCGATTCACCGCCCGTAGGACGCCGGGGTCAGGCCTTTCGCTTCGACGCAGTCGTAAACACCCGCCCGGATGTTCCGGTATTCTTCGACTCGACCCGATGGCCAGTTCACGACAGCCCTGGTTACTGTGTCACTGTTGCCAAGTCCGAACGTCAAGGGGAGCTCGTTCTGGGACAAGTAGCTTCCACCGCTCTTTACAGTTCTTGAGCTCTTTCCGCCAGCGTGCTCGATGCGAATCGTTGTTCCGATGCCATCCCGGTTGGATTTTGTGCCGGTCACCCGGATTCGCAACCTGCGTTTTGTGCCCGCTAAATCGTTGCGATACAGATATGCGGGGCCCGCGTTTGTTGTGATCAAAACATCCAGATCCCCATCATTGTCGAAGTCACCGAACGCCGCGCCCCGCCCAACTTTCGGCCTTGCGAAGTCCGGACCCACATTGGAGGCAACGTCACGAAACCGACCGCCCCGATTCAAAAAAAGATGAGGTGCCTGGGCGTATTCCGTTCCCCGGATCGTGTTGTCAATATGCCCGTTCACCACCAGGAACTCGAGCATGCCATCGAGATCGGCGTCAAAGAAAAAACATCCGAAGCCAAGACTACGTCGCGTAATCCTGCCGACTTCCGAACCGGGTGCCAGATCGTTGAAAGACCCCCCTCCCGACGCCCGGTAAAGGCCCAGCATTTCATTCTGGAAATTAGTAACAACCAGAGTGGGTAAACCCGAATTATCGAGATCGGCAACGTCCACGCCCATGCCGGCGCGCGCTTTTCCGTCATCGCTGAAGGCTATGCCTGCGCGAACGCCAACTTCTTCAAACCGGCCGTTGCGCAAATTGCGATACAACTTGTTAGGCTGCGTGTCATTGGCGACGAAGATATCGGGCCACCCATCGTTGTCGTAGTCGAGAAACGTGACTCCAAGGGACTTTGAGCTGGAGTCGAAGATCCCTGCCTTCGCCGTAACATCCTCGAAAGTTCCGTTTCCCAGATTGCGATACAACCAGCAGGTTGTGCCCCGGTAGGCTTCCGGAGTGCAATACGATTTCTGCTTGCCGTCCGACGAGCAGTAAACATCGCTGTCTGGAGACCACTTCACGTAGTTGCTTACAAACAGATCGAGCAGTCCGTCCCGATCGAAGTCCACCCACATCGCCGAAGTACTGAACCCTTCGCGCAGCAGACCGCTGGCTTTCGTGACGTCAACAAATGTGCCCTTACCGGTATTGCGGAAGAGCCGGTTCTGGCCGACCGCCGTCAGGAACAAGTCCGGAAAACCATCGTTGTTGTAATCTCCGGCAGCCACACCAAGCGCGTACATGGATACATCGAGCCCGGCTTGACGGGTGACGTTGCGAAACGTTCCGTCCCGGTTGTTGTGGTAAAGAGTCAGGGGAGATAACAGCAGAATGTCTTGCCAGCCATCGCCGTCATAATCAAAAAACGCACAGCCCGGACCCAGCGTTTCGGGAAGAAACTTCTTCCCTGTAGCTTGGTTGTCGTGACGATATTGCAAGCCCGCTTGCGCCGTAACGTCGGTCAGACGGAAGCCCGGCTCAGCCCCGTGCGCAGCCAGCGCAGGCAGCCCGAGCAGCAGTTCACGCCGCGTGATCACGGAGGGCTGACAAGTCCTTTCCGTATGGCATACAGGACCAGTTCCGCAGTCCTGTGAACCCGCATTTTGTGCATTAGATTATTGCGATGTACCGACACAGTATTTACGCTCAGATTCAGCAGCGAGGCTATGTCTTTATTCGAATTGCCCTGGGCAATCAGTTGCAATATTTGCTTTTCTCTGGGTGTCAGCTCTTCTTCCGGTTCTTCCAGTGTTTTTTCGATCGCAAGACCGTACTTGCGACCTGAGGCCACCTGACGAATTGCCTCAGCAAGATCAACGTCGATTGCTGTTTTCAAAGCATACCCGGATGCTCCGGCTCGCATCGCATTGCGGCGGTAGTTGTCGTCCGCATGCATACTCAGCATCAGCACGATACTGCCTGGCATCTGCCGCCGGATCTCGTTGGTCGCCTGAACGCCGTCCAGTTCCGGCATGGCGTAATCCATCACAACCACGTTCGGCTTCAACTCACAGGCCAGGCTCACGGCGTCGCGACCGTTGCCCGCTTCACCAATCACCTGAATATCCGGCTCATCTTCCAGAAGTTTGCGGAAGCCACGCCGCACAAGTGCGTGATCATCTACCAAAAGGACTGTAATCACTCTGTTAAAGGAACCTCTACCGATACCAATGTACCCCCGGCAGGTTTGTGAGAAACCCGCAGATCCCCGAAAATCAACTCAGCCCTTTCCCGCATTGCAATTAAGCCGAGACCTCCTGAGGCATTTGCCGCAATTCCGACTCCATCATCCCCAATATCCAGCCGCAATTTATCCCCGGCAAACTCCAGCCGAACCTCTACGAGTGTCGCTTTGGCATGCTTGGCGACGTTGTTCAGTGCTTCCTGCGCAATCCGGTAAATATGAATGGGTCTCCCTTCAGGTACTTTACCCGTACCTTCTCTCTGGTAATCCACTGGAATTCCGGTCTGCTTTTCCCACGTTTGCAGATACCGTTCGAGGGCAATCTCTATCCCGTAATCGTCGAGGATCGTGGGATGCAAGGCCTGCGAAAAACTGCGCGTCTTTTCCAGCGCTTCCTGAACGACTTGTTTCACCTCAGTAGCATCGCCCCGCCGCAGCATCAAGCCCACCGCGGTAAGAATCTGTCCGAAGTCGTCATGCAGTTCGCGTGCAACGGACTTGAATACCTCTTCCTGAACCCCGATCAGGCGCCGTGCCAGAGTGCTCCTCTGTTCCGACAGAGCCACGATGCGCGCGATCAATCGCCGGTTGTAATGAGCCGAAGTCAGGCCGATGGCGATGATGCTGGCAAACATGGCAAGCAGGAACAAATAGACATTCCTCTCGCTTTTATCGTAAATTCGCGACACTTCCCCGGCGGCCGCCTCATCTGCCTCGTTATTGGCTACCAGCAGTCGGGCCACCACATTGCTTAATGCGGTCTGTTGCGCCTGCAGCGAGTCCACCACCATCTGGCGGGCCCTTGCTTCTTCACCTGTTTCCGCGAACGAGAAGACCTGGTCGACAGTGCGCCAGAGTTGCTGCAGCAGCTCCATCAGGTAGTCACCCCGGGCGATCACGCGGCCTTTCGTCAGGGCGTCGTCGAAGTCCACACGCAGGCGGTGAAACTCGCCCCGCCATGCGGCAAGACCGTAACCATCCCGGTTCTCGACCATGTCGCGCATGGCAAGTCCGAGCAGATTCAGATCATTTTGGATGCGAATCAACTGGAGGGACTCGCGCCGGTTGCGGTCGATGGTCTCGGTTTGCAGCGTGCGCAGTCCGTCCAGCTGACGGAGGTAATAGTAAGAGAACAGCGCAACGACGAGAAGCGTTGCAGCCAGAGCTAGTCCGGCAGAGCGAAGGTCAGCAGCGCGCTTCCCGACGGCATCGTCACGTACTGCTTGCCGTCGATCATGTAAGTGATTGGAGCTGTCACCAGCCGGTTGCCCGTGTTCAGTTTCCAAAGTAATTTGCCGTTTCTCGCATCGAAAGCCATCAGGTAGCCGTCTTCGTCACCGGCGAACAGCAGGTTGCCCGAGGTGGACATGGTTCCCGCCCACGGGGCTTTGTCCAGCTTGAACTCCCACTTTACTTCCATCGTCACCGGATCGAATGCCCGCAGCATGCCGGACTCTTTCTCGTCCGTCACACCCCGGAATACAGAGCCCCAGTAAGGCTTGCCTGCGATGTACGTGGGAGGCGATGAGTAGAAGATGTCGCAGGAATCACGAATCTGCAGATAGTACAGTTTGGTCTGAGGGCTGTAGGACGGGGACATCCAGTTTGTGGCGCCAGCGAGTCCGGGACACTGTCGGTTTCCTTCCGGACTGGGCTCAATGTTGTCCATCACAATGGGCCGGCCTTTTGCGTCCAGACCCTTAGCCCAGGTTTGCTTCCAGAATGGCTTGCCGGCGAGAAACTGCCCATTCGTCCGATCCAGCACATAGAAGAATCCATTCCGGTTGGGCAGGAACAGCAGCTTCCGGGGCTTCCCTTCCCACGCCAGATCCAGCAGCATCGGAGTCTCGTTGGCATCCCAGTCATGCGTATCGTGCGGAGTGAATTGGAAGTACCACTTCATCTTGCCGGTATCGGGGTCGAGGGCAATCACCGAACACGTATATAGGTTGTCACCTTTCCGCGACTCGCCATACAAATCAGGTCCAGGATTTCCGACGGGCCAGTAGAGCGTGTTCAGCGCAGGATCGAAAGTGCCGGTGGTCCATGTGGCACCACCGCCTCGTTGCCACGAATCGGCAAGCCACGTGTCGCC
>JACMLA010000653.1 GCA_014379815.1 Bryobacteraceae bacterium
CAGCGGTCTTTTTGATTTTGTGGGACGGAACAGCGGCCATGTGATAATCGGCGACGGCTGCGGCTTTGATGATGATCGTGGCTGGCTCGAGGTTTTCCAGCACGGCGGTCCGCATTTCTCTGGCGGTGTTGACGTGGACGACCTGGACGCCTGCCGGGTCGGGGAGCGTCACCGGGCCGGAGATCAGGACTACTGCGGCACCACGGCTGGCGGCAGCTTCTGCGAGAGCAAAGCCCATTTTTCCACTGGAACGGTTGGAGATAAAGCGAACGGGATCGAGAGGTTCCGCAGTAGGACCTGCTGTGACCAGCACAGTTTCGCCCTCGAGATCTCGGCGTCGGGGGGAATTGCTCCGGCGGGTAGAAACAACGGCATTGGCGATCAGGTCCGTGTTGGCCAGCCGACCGGGGCCAACGGTACCGCATGCAAGCAAGCCTTCCTCCGGGTCAACGATAATGTGGCCGCGATTTCGAAGAACGGCCAGGTTGGACCGGGTTGCGTGATGGGTCCACATGTTCGTATTCATCGCCGGAGCGAGAATCACGGGTCCGGTGAATGCGAGGTACAAAGTCGTCAGGAAATCGTCTGCCAGACCGTGGGTGAAACGCGCGAGTATATCGGCGGTGGCGGGAGCCACTACGAGAATGTCATGTTCCTGGGCCACGCTGATGTGCTCGACCGCGCTGGAGAGCAAAGCTTCACCCGAATTCGCTTCTGCCGGCCACAGTCCCGTGATGACTTTCTGTCCGGTTAACGCGGCGAACGTAAGAGGCTGGATGAAGTGGCGTGCCGCTTCGGTCATGATGACCTGGACGGTACAGCCTCGTTCCTGCAGCGCGCGCGCGAGTTCTGCAGCTTTATAGGCAGCGATACCGCCACAGACACCGAGGGCGACTTTCATAGGCGCGATTCCGAACTATAGATTACTCTGTTTGGGCCACATCTTCGACTGGGGCGTCTCGAATACGATCCTCGTACTGGACCAGACCCCGACGGACTTCTTCCATAGCGGCTACGGTTGGTTTGCGGGAAGTGCTCGGCAGGAAGGAGCGTGCACCATTCTGCAGCTGGCGTGCCCGCTTTGCAGAAACGATGATGAAGCGGTAGGTGCTGGATTCCCGGTCGTCAGGGATGATATTCACAGCGGTTCTGGTTGGCATATTTCCTTTTTACTGTCCGAAGCTGGCCAAGATGGCCTGTACTACTGGTTCGACCCGAATCCGGCGGACCCTCTCAGCGGCTACGATAGACGCCAGAGTTTCCTTGGATCTGGCGAGATCATCATTCACCAGAACGTAATCATACCGGCTGTAGTTCCGGATTTCATCTGCAGCTTTGCGGAGCCGCTTTTGAATCACGAGTTCGATGTCATCGTCGATACGACTCTGAACTTTCCGTTCCGAGGCGGACCGTGCCCGCAGCCGCTGTTCCAGGACTTTTCGCGAGGGAGCCAGCACGAAGATGCTGATGCACTGCGGGAGTTTCTCTTTCAATTGTCTCGCACCCTCAATGTCGATGTCGAGTATCACATCTTTCCCAGTCTTTTCTGCCTCTTCCAGAATGCCCCTGTGTGTTCCGTAGTAGTTGCCAAAGACCTCGGCGTGCTCGAGGAACTCGTGATTGGCAAGTTTTTGCTCAAACGCGGGGCGATCGATGAAGTGGTAGTCGGACCCGGTGATCTCGTTTCCGCGAGGCTGCCGGGTGGTGTACGACACGGAGAACTCCAGTTTTTTGTCGTGATCGAGTAACCATCGAACCAAAGTGGACTTGCCGGAACCGGACGGAGCAGAAATGATGAAGACTGTTGTCATTCGAGATTGAGTGACTGTTCCCGGATCTTCTCGATGTCGGATCTGGCACCAACCGCAAGTTCGGTAATCCTGAGACCATGCCCGCCCAGGCCATTGGTTTTGGAGAGGATCGTATTGGTCTCGCGATTCATTTCCTGAAGAAGGAAGTCGAGTTTCTTGCCGACTTCGTCTCCGGTTTTGAGCAGATCCCGAATCTGACCGGCATGAATCCGCAGTCGCTCGATTTCCTCGGCGATATCGCTTTTGTCAGAAAGAAGGGCGGCCTCCTGGACAATGCGCTGCGGTTCGATAGCGGATCCGGCGAGGAGATCAGACAGGCGGTCGCGCAGTCGTGACTGATACGCGGAGAACGCTCCCCGGCGACAGCTTTCGATTTCGTCCGCAATTCGTTCCAAGTTCGCGGACCTTTCCAGAAGCAGGGTACCGATCTCACTACCTTCCCGCTCGCGAAACACGTTGAGTTCGGTCAGGGCGCGTTCCAGAAGCGCGATCAGAGGTGCTTCGAAGCCGTCGGACAAGTCAAGGTCCGGCGCTTCGCTCAAGATGCCCGGAATGCGGAAGGCTGCGTTCAGATCGACGGGAGTAGATACCTCGTACCTTGCTGCGGCCTGGTTGTATGCAGCTACGTAGGCATCGAGCCGGCTACCGTTGACTGCGAGCGCGCCGGTCTTGTCGGAGCGGCTGAGCTGGGCACGAACATCGATGTGTCCCCGACTCACATGTCGCTTGAGGGTCATACGCATGGCAGCCTCAAATGGATCGAGTTCCGGCCCTGTATAGAAGTGGAGATCAAGGCCGCGGTGGTTAACGGACTTGATTGTCACAACCACGTCGATTCCGGAGACAGTGTCTTTGACTCTGGCGTATCCGGTCATGCTGCGAAGAGTCATAAGTTGCCCACTGGTGCTGAGTCGATGAACTGGAGTTCGTGGAGGCGCTGGTAGATTCCACCGCCGGTGACCAGATCTTCATGGGTCCCGGTTTCGGTGATCCGGCCCGCGTCGAGGACAACTATCTGGTCTGCTCGGCGGATTGTGGAGAGCCGGTGTGCGATCACTATGACTGTGCGGTTTTGAATGAGGTTGGCGAGTCCGCGCTGTACCAGCATCTCAGATTCTGTGTCGAGATGAGAAGTAGCTTCGTCGAGTATCAGGATAGGCGCATTGCGCAAAATGGCTCTGGCAATTGCGATTCGCTGGCGCTGCCCGCCGCTCAGCCTTGTGCCGCGTTCTCCGATTATGGTGTCGAACCCGTTTGGCAGGTCGAGAATAAAGTCCTCTGCCATTGCGCTTCGTGCGGCTGAGCGGACCTGGTCCGGGGTTGCATCAGGAGTGCCGTAGTGGATGTTTCCAGCCACGGACGTGTTGAAGAGAAAAGTATCCTGCGCGACGATACCGATCTGTGATCTGAGTGATTTCAGGGTCAGTTCCCGAACGTCGAAGCCGTCAATCCGGATGGCTCCAGCGGTTACATCTATCAGACGCGGAACGAGGTTGGCGAGGGTTGTCTTCCCTGCTCCGCTTGGCCCAACAAGGGCGAGGACTTCTCCAGCCCTTACCTCCAGGTTGATATCTGAGAGCACCGCTGGATTGCCAGCACCGGGGTACCGGAAGCTGACACGGTCGAACACGATGGATCGGGTAAAGGGAGGCAGAGATCTCGCTTTCAGAGTGTTTGCGATACGAACCGGCTCGTTGAGATACTCGAAGACCCTTTGGGAAGAACCTATTGCCTGCTGGAAGATGTTGTGGATGCCGGTAAGACGCTTCACAGGCTCGTACAACATCAGGAGTGCGATGACGAAGCTGGTGAACTCGCCGGTGGTGAGATTACCGGTCTTGATTTGCGTGCGGGCGTAAGTGAGCAGGCCAACGATGGTCAGGGCGGCGAAGAACTCGATGAGTGGCGAAGCGATCGCCTGCTGCGCGACGTAGCTTAACGTCCATCTGCGGAAGCGAATGGCGGCTCTGCGAAAGCGATCGGATTCATACTGTTCCGCGCCAAAACTTTTGACGATTTGCTGGCCAACGATCGTCTCCTGAAGAATTTCGTTCAGTTCGGCTGCGTGGTCCTGCGCCTGACGTGTGGTGCTTCTGATTCGGCGTCCCAGGCGAATGGTCGGCACCAGTACTGTGGGCAAGATGGTCAGGCTTACCAGAGCCAGCTTCCAATCACGCTGCAGTACAACGCAGAGGAGCGCCGCAGCGGAAAAGCTCTGCCGCAAAGCATCGGCCAGCATGCTGGAGGTCGCAACCTGAATTTTGTCGATGTCGCTCATCACGGACGACATGATTCTGCCGGTTGACTGGCTCTGGAAGAACGCGGCATCGTGCTGGAGGAGGCGGTCGAAAACAGTTTGACGGATGTCGGTAACAGCATTGAGGCCCACCCAGGAGACAAGGTAATTGCCGAAGTAGTCGCAGAGTCCTCGCAAAAGGAATACCGAGATGATGGCGAAGGCGACGATGCTCCAGATGTTGTGCAACCAGGGAGGTGTGAGTTGCTGGAGGTAGACAGGACTTCCATTGAAGGGTAAGCGGAACAGTTCGACCGGTGCATCCGCCGATGCGGGGTTCAGAACACGATCGAAGATAGGCCCGATTAAGACAGCCATTGCGGCATGTGCTGCACCCGCGAGCGCCATTAGCAGCAAGGAAAGAATCAACGGAGACCAGTAGGGGCGGGCGAAACTGAGCAGGAACTTTAGCTGGGGATTCACTGCGCGGCCTGCGGTGTTGCGTTCGCAGCGAGGCTGGACTGCCTGACGAGAAGGCGGCTAGCGGCTTCGAGCACCGCCTCGACTCCGATCCCGCTCATCGGGTTTGCCTGCAGGACGGTATGCTCCGTCCGCCACGGGCTCCAGATCGACGCGTTGGAAGGTCCGAACAGCGCGATTACCGGTATACCGAATGCGGCTGCGATGTGCGCCGGGCCGCTATCATTTCCAATGAATAGCGTGGCACCCCCGATCAAAGACTTCAGATCCGCGAGAGGTTGATTGGCTACGATTTCGAAAGCATTAAAGGTGCTGAGATCGTCTGAGGCTCCTCCAATGAAGATCGGATCCAGAAGATGGCTGGCTTGCAATTGCCGCGCGACTGCAAGGAATCGCGATGGGTCCCACGTCTTCTCTGGAGAAGACGCGAACGGATGGAGGACAGCATAGGGTCGCGACCGTGACGCAGGGTACGCGAAGAGGCGGGCGCGTGGGACAGGCTGGAGGTCGGCTCCGAGCCAGAAGGCTGCGGAAGCAAGATGTTCCGCGGTGTGTACGGCGCGAGTAACACCGAGAATTTCCTGTGCTGACGGGATACGCAGATTGTGAATCCTGTAGTCCGCAAGATGCGAGAAGCCTGCCCTGAACGAAGCACCAGAGAACGCGGTGAGCATAAGACTGCGGGTACCACCGTGCAGATTGATCACCAGGTTGGGGTGAAATCGGCGAACCTCAGACAACGTCGGATTCAGAATTGCGCCAATTGCGGGATTTCCGGTGAATACGTCAAGAAACCTCGCCTCTACGACAATACCGATACGAAGATCCGGGCGCGAGTCACTTAAGATCTGGATGGCTGGAGTTGTCAGGACACAATCGCCGAGAGAACGCAGACGGACTATGAGAACTCTGGCGTTGTCCGGTAGCTCGGCAAGGATGGACACCGGGCCCGGTTACTCCTCTATAGTTGCTTCGTCGATCAGCATAACTGGAATGTCGTCGCGAATGGGATAAACACGATGACATTGCGTGCATTTCAGTCCGGAGCCGTCTGCTTTGAGCTCGAGCTCCGCTTTGTCAAGAGGGCAGACGAGGATATCGAGAAGTTCTTTACTTAGGGCCATGCGGCGATAGCCTGAGTGTAACAGTCTGAATTCGGCACGGCATAGAATTTCAGGTATGTCTCTAACCAGAAGGACCCTGGTAGCCGGTGCTCTGACAGTCTCGGCTTTGTCATCCTCGGAGTCTGGCGCGGAGCCGGCGCGAGTAATCCGGCTTGGCCGAAAGATCCGCCTTGTGATGGCTGGCTTCGAAGGGCACACGGGTGAGATTACGGATCCGTTGCCGCAAATGCCAGATGTTGAACTGGCTGGAGTTGCTGGCGGGCAAGCGGACTTCGTCAAGCTTGTCGAAAAGCTTCGGTTAGCTGGTGTTTCCGCGCTACCCCGGCGTTACGACTCACTCGAGGCGATGCTGGCAGCCGAGAAGCCGGACGTTGCCGCGATTTGCAACACTAATGGTGCCCGCGCAGACGCTATCATTTATTGCGCGGAACGGCGCGTTCATGTGATCGCGGAGAAGCCTCTGGCGATTGACCGGGTAAGTTTCGAACGCGTTCGAAATGCCGTCCAGCAGTCCGGAATCGAGCTGGGCCTGCTGCTGCCGATGCGATTCGAACCACCCTTTGCAGCCCTGAAGAAGATTGTGGACGAGGGTTCGATTGGCGAAGTGATACAAGTCTCCGGGCAGAAATCTTATAAGTTTGACAGCCCTGCATGGCGCCGCAGCCGGGCCTCTTACGGAAGCACGATCTTATGGATCGGTATTCACGTGATTGACCTGATGCGTTGGACGAGTGGTCGGGAACTGGTGGATGCCACTGGCTGGCAAACACGAGTTGGGTTTCCGGAGTTGAAGGATCAGGAGAACGTGAGCGCTTCTGTGTTCCGTATGGACAACGGTGGGCTAGCGATTTTGCGAATGGATTTTCTCCGGTCCAGAACGGCTGCGACACATGGGGATGACCGTCTCCGCCTGGCGGGAACGAAGGGAGTGGCGGAGTACATGGCCGCTACCGGCGTCACATTGCTGACGGACAAGAGTGGGCTGACCACTGTGGAGGCAGCTTCCCGGAGAGGATCGGTGTTGCAGGACTTTCTGGAAGGGGTCTATCTGAAAAAAGCCCGGAACATTACGACCAGCGATATCTGGAGAGTAAATGAAATTACGTTGTCGGCTCATGAATCTGCTGCTCAGGGGGCGAAACTTTTGCGAATCTGAGATTTGCAAAAGAACGTTGCCGGGTTTTTTCGGCTTTTATTCTGAGTGTTTCCCATTACTTAACACCTGGGAGGCCGGAATTTAGTACGGGTAGGTCGTAAATTAGGTTATCGCGCAAAACGGAAGCAGCGCGAAACAAAAAAGCTTCCGATGATTCCGGTGCAACAAGCCGGTTGTTTTGCCAATTTGATTGGCAAACCGACCGGCTTTTTGCGTTTCCGGGTCATTACTTGTTTGGAGCACACGCGATGTCGGCTGAGGTTCCTATCCTCATTCCGCCTTTTGCCCTGTGGTTCTAAGCAGTCCATACGCCCACAGGCGTATGCTTACCCTACTAAAGCCGCAATCGCGGTTGCCCCTAACGGGCTACATGCTGGATGATTCAGGGGACTTCGGTCCCTTGAAACACCGCAACAAATCACTGATTCCCCCCTCATCAAAGACATTTTGTTCGGGTTCAACTCCGATATCCTTAGGTATCGAACCATACGCAAACAGCATTCGGCGATGGAGCACTCTGCCAGTGGTTGTTCTTTCTCTACTGCTGACAGGCGATCGGTGGGGTACTGTGGAGTCGGCACCGGCTCTGGAGACTTCAGTTTCTCTGGACACTTTGCTCGCCGAAGCAAACGTACTGTATTTGTCTGGAAATGTTCTCGGCGCTAAAGGCATTTACTCTGAAGGGCTATTAGCAACGCCTTCCACCCATCCCCGCTATCGCAGCCGATTTCTTACCGGTCTGGGGAACTGTGACGTACTGCTGCACCAATATGTAACCGCGTTACGGTCTTACAACGACGCTTTGAAGCTCGCGTCCACTCACAATTTCGAGGATATTACGCTCAAGGCCGGTGTCGGGCGCGTTTCCGTGTACCGAATGATTGCGGATCTGCCTTCGGCCCGTCATGCGATGGCAGAACTGGAACCGCTTGTGTTGAAAGCGAAGGATCCCTCAGGTCTGGGACAACTGGCGAGCCTCGCCCGGGACATCGATTTTGAGCGGTCCGTTCGCCTGTATCGTGAAGCGATCTCGCTTGCGAGTTTACTGGGCAATTCCTCACTGGAAGCGATTTTATGGAGCCAGCTCGGATTCACTTACCTTCTTAAAGGTGATGCGAGCCCAGCCGACGAAGCACTGACCGAAGCGTTCCGCCTGAAGTCTTTCCAGTCAAAGACAAAACGAATTCAGACCGAAGTTTTCTATATAGGCTGGGTGCGACGTTTGCAGGGTCGCTACGACGAATCACTTAGTTTTCTCAAACGAGCAAAGAATTTGAGTAGTGAACCAGGTTCTATCCCCGAGTTTATTGTTGAGCGGGAACTGGCAAAATCTTACAGAGCAGCAGGACATTGGGTACTTGCGCTTCAGGCTTATGAACAGGCAGTCCAGACCGTTGAGGAGCTTCGGCTTCAAATGCTGCCTTCCGAAACGTTTCGCTTGAGCAGCGAAGAAAGTCTGCAGCAGGTCTTTAGCGACTATATCGATGCCGGAATGGAGAGCTTTGAGCACACAGGTGACAAGGAGATGGCCATAAAGATGTTCACCGTAGCTGAAGCAAGCCGCTCGGCATTGTTTCGCTCCAGTGTGGCGAGCACAGGTTCTCTTCCGCCGCTCTATGTGGATACGCTGGCAAAATTCAGGCGCGTTTTAGGCAGATCGCTGAAGGATCCGGATCCTGAGACAAAGCGGGAGTTGCAGAATGTCCGTCTGGATCTGGCCAATCAGGAATCGGAGCTGGGAATTGGGGCCACGCGAACTTCTCAAGAGATTTCTGAGACAGGCGGCGCAGGTAGTCCACTAAGTAACTTACAGACCAATCTGAGGTCTTCCGAGGCTTTACTTAGTTTTCACCTGGCAGCAGGAGGATCGTTTGTGTGGGCTGTCACCCGTGAAGCTGTTGAAGTACATAGGCTTCCGGCCAAAAACGTAGTGGATCAACACATGAGCAGCTACCGCATGGCACTGGAGACGAAGGCGGGAGACCTTAGCAAGCACGCCGAAGCTCTGTCGAAAGATTTGTTTTCCGGACTTAGCGCTACGGTACATGCACAGCCGGACTGGATTTTTTCTCTGGACGGTCAGCTGTTTAATGTACCGCTGGCTTCGCTCCCTGTGTCTGGCGGGTCGGATTCCGGGCAACCACTGGGTGGCGCTCACTCCTTAAGACAAATGCCTGGAGCGTTATGGCGCGGACAGGAACCGGTTTCGATGCAAGAGCAGGACGTAGCTGGAGGCCGGTTTGTGGGCTTTGCGGATCCGATTTACAACGGCGCGGACCCTCGGTGGAAAATCAGGCCCGCGAGTTTTGAAGCGGAGCTTCCGCGACTCCCGGGCTCGGCTCGTGAAATGAATCGCTGCGCACGTTCCTGGAACGGACGGACTTCACCGATTCAGGTTACCGGAGCAGCTGTACGGCGTGAGGCCTTGATGGCCCAGTTGGAGCAGCATCCTTCTGTCTTGCACTTTGGAACTCACGTTCTGCCACACCCCGTGGCGCAGGATCAGGTGATGATTGCGCTTGGTTTGAAGCCGACCGGCGAGGCCGACTACCTGACGCCTGCCGAAATTTCGCGCTTCCGGCGACCCGTAGGGCTGGTCACGTTGAGCGGGTGCAGTTCTGGTTCGGGTAAAGCGTATGGGGGATTGGGACTTTTCGGATTGAGCCGCGCCTGGCTTGTGTCTGGCGCTTCGACGGTAGTGGCCAGTTACTGGCCGATACCGGATGACGATGGCACGTTATTGTCGGCGATGTACGAAGAACTGAATCGCGCCGGAGGGCACGTCCGGCCCCGCGATGTGGCACAGGCGCTGCGAAAAGCTCAGTCCAGAATGCGTCAATTATCAGATTGGCGGGCAAACCCATCTTATTGGGCCGCATTTTTTGTTGTAGGCAAGGAGTAAAACTGTGATATCAATGCCGGTAGAACTTAAAACGATGGAATACGGCAACGAAGGTGCAGCTTTCGAGAGTCCTGCCGGTACCGAGGCCTTGGTTGACTGGGGAAAACTGGTGGATAGCGTTCGGGATGGCGAATCGGACGCAATGGAAAAGTTGTATTTTCTGTTCGAGCGCGGTGTTCGGTTTTACTTATACCGGCGGCTGGGTCCTCAGGATCTTGAGGACAAGATTCACGACGTATTTCTGATCGTGGTCCAGGCAATACGCAGGGGAGATTTACGCGAACCGGAACGTTTAATGGGGTTTGTGAGAACAATTGTCAGACGACAAGTGGCAGCCCACATTGATTCTGTGGTGCACAGCCGCCGCGAAGAGACACCCCTCGAGCCTGGCACGATCGTTCCGGACCGGAATCGCACACCGGAAGAGAAGGCAATTGGTGAGCAGCGGAGCGATCTGATGCTGCGCATCCTCAAATCCTTATCCAGCCGTGACCGCGAGATTCTTACCCGCTTTTACCTGCACGAAGAATCTCAGGAGACGATCTGTTTGGAGATGAAGTTATCGGACACACAATTCCGGCTGCTAAAGTCCCGCGCAAAGGCGAGATTCGGGGAGTTGGGAAAGCGTCGGCTTGAGAGTGGACACCAGTCATCAGGCACACGGAATATTCTGGTGAGAAGCTTAGACAAGTTTCGGCACTAGCTAAGGGAGATTACGGTACAGCAGCAAGCTAGACCTTCTCAGGTGCTTATGGAGCCGATTCAAAACAACAATCATCCTTCCGATCAACAGATCGAGGAGTACGCCGAAGGTAAGCTGCCAACCGCACAGGTGGCTGTCATCAGCGAGCATCTCTTCGAATGTGACAATTGCAACGAAAAATATGAACAGGAAGCAGAATTCCTGGTTCAAATGCGCTCGGTGAAACAAGCCGTGGCGCAAGAAGCGACTGCTCCTGAGACTAACCAGGTTCCATGGTGGTCTAAGTGGCTGGTAGCTCCAAGTCCGTGGCTCGCGACGGCTGTGGCTGCGATCGCTTTAGTTTTCCTGGTACCGAACCTTACGAGATCCGGCACGCCCGTAGTCGCGGAGCTGACGGCACTGCGAAGCGCCACATCAGTGAAAGCACCGGCGGATCGTCCTCTCAACCTGCGGCTGGACACGATGGGTGTGGCCGAGTTACAGCAAGTCCGGGCTGAAATGGCGGATGGAAGCGGCAATGTGGTGTGGAAAGGTCCAGTCACGCTGAAAGAGGGCCGCTGGGAAGCGTTCGTTGACCGCCGGATGGGTTCTGGACAGTATTGGGTCCGCGTTTACCCGGTAAACGGAAACGAGACGCTGCGCGAATACTCTCTTGAATTGAAGTAGTTTTGCTGGAGTGATCAGAAGCTAAGTCATTAGAACAGGCGGCGGGTGAGTCGCTGGATATCAAATCTAGCGGTGTCGGCGACCGCCATGACCGCCATAACGCCGGCCTGGACAGGATCGGTGACAACGAGGTCGGCAGCTTCAGGAACGCTGCCGGCCATGTTGAGGCTAATTACCAGTAACTTCTCTTTCCTGACTTCGTGCACAGCTTCTACGATTTCACCGCCCATTAGTGATCCGGCAAGCACCAGAGCGCGTGCGCGGGGAAGCCTGGCAACGGCGCGAACTGCTTCTGCGAGGGGCTGCTCTCCTACCAGCGGAATCGTGTCTACCGAAATGTGTTCCCCACGAATGTTATGGCGATCGGCTTCTGAAATGGCGCCGATGGCGACTTGCCCGACCTGAGCTCCCCCACCTATGATGATGATCCGTTTCCCGTAGATCTGGCCCATGCTTCGGGACAGGGTTACGTCGTGCACGACAGGGTGAGCCAGGATTTCGGCAGATAACTCCTCCGGGGAACCTGGCAAATCAATTTCAAAGTAAACGCGGGTCAGGGGCGGCTTCGCTTCGAGGATGTCGACCGACACGATATCGCCGTCGTGGCTGGCGATCACTCCGGTGATCTTGTGCAGAATTCCCGGGCCGGAACTTGCATGAATCATCAGTCCAATGCGGACAGACATTTGCGTTTAGATTACTTCGTACTTCTGCAATAGAGCTTCCCACAATCCTTTGGCGCGCAGGATCATTTCCACGACTTCCCTGACCGCTCCCTGCCCTCCGCGCGCTTCGGTTACCATGTGGGCCGAACGCTTTACTTCTTCCCTTGCGTTGGCAGTTGCGATTCCGAGGCCTACGCGTCGCATGATGACGACATCGGTCAGGTCATCACCTATATAGGCGACCTTGTCGCGAGCGACCTGACTGTCGGCCAGGATCTCTTCCAGGATTGGGATCTTTTCGATGTGACCTTGATAGACGTAGGCCATTTTGCATTGGCGGGCGCGCTCCGCAGTTGCGGGCGAAACCCTTCCACTAATAACGCCTGTGCGGATGCCATGCCAGCCGAGCCACTGCAAAGCAATTCCATCCTGCGAGTCGAACCCCTTGGTTTCAAAGATCGTGCCGTCAGGAGCAGGTACGTTCCATAGCGTCCCATCGGTGAGGACTCCATCGACATCCATCAACACCATCTCGACGCCTTTGGCAATATCGGCAATATCCTTGCCGGTGGCGATATCGGCAATATCCTTGCCGGGCAAAGCAGATTGGGTGGTCAAGTCTTGTTTATAGCATTGCAAGAGCAGCCAGGCATGACTGCTACACTCTCGAACTGAGCGAATCCAAATGCGAATGATACGCCGTGTCGCGGTGCTCGGGGCCGGGACGATGGGGTCGAGGATTGCAGCACATTTAGCCAACGCCGGACTGCAAGTCCTGCTTCTCGACGTACCCTTGACGGATAGCAGCGATCGCAACCACGCGTCGAAAACCGGCTTGAAGAATGCGTTTCAGCAAAGGCCGGCGGCGTTTTTCACGGACCGGGGTCTCACCCGGATTGTGCCCGGCAACTTCGAGGACGACCTGAGTGACATCGCCAATTGTGACTGGGTTATCGAAGCCGTAACGGAGCGCCTGGACGTAAAGAGAGAGCTCTGGTCGCAGGTCGACAAGGTTCGGAAGGCCGACGCGTTTCTGTCGACCAACACCAGCGGCATTCCGCTGCGCTCCATTGCTGACGGATTTTCTGATGATTTCCGGCGACATTTTCTGGGCGTACACTTCTTCAATCCGCCGCGCTATCTCCACTTGCTGGAAGTGATCCCCGGTCCTGATACGGATCGAGCGCTGCTCCGGCAGCTCAGCGACTTCTGTGACGTGCGTCTTGGTAAGGGAGTGGTCCCCTGCAAAGACACGCCTAACTTTATTGCGAATCGGATGGGGAGCTTTTATGGATGCACGGTCTACAAACTAACAGTTGAGGGCAACTACACCATAGAAGAAGTCGACATGCTGACAGGCCCACTTATCGGAGTCCCCAAGTCTGCCAGCTATCGTCTGGTGGATGTGATTGGCCTCGATACGTGGTCGCTGGTCGCGCGGAACGTATACGATCTCATTCCAGACGATCCATGGCGAGAGCGCTTTGCTCCGCCGGTGTTTGTCACGGAAATGCTTTCGCGAGGATGGACGGGCGACAAAGCGGGTCAGGGCTTCTACAAGAGAGTCGGAGCGTTGAAAGAGATTCACGCTCTTGACTGGAAGACCCTCGAATACCGGCCTGCTTCCAGGGTAAACTTTGCGGAAATCGCGAAAGCGATTCAAATTCCGTCGCTAGCGGAGCGTCTGCGATTTCTGATTGCGGAAGAGAACCGAGCCGGCGCGTTCCTCTGGCCCCTGTTTCGGGACGTTCTGCTTTTCGCATCCGAACGCGTGCCAGACACAGCCGACCGGATTGTAGAGATTGACAGGGCGGTGCGATGGGGATACGGGCACGCGCTGGGACCATTCGAATTGTGGGATTCGCTGGGATTCGGATATGTCTGCGACCGCATCGAACGCGAGGGCGGATCGCTTCCTGACAACATAGAAAGAATGCGCCGGAAGGGCGCGGTCTCCTTCTACAAGTCGGGAGACCATGACGGACTGCCGCAGAAAGAGTTCTTCGATCTGCGGAACACACATTACAAGCTTCTGGAGCACAGGCCTGGGGTCTATGTGCTCGCGGACGTAAAACGAGCACGAGGTGTTGTGCACCATAACTCGGACGCTTCGTTAATCGACCTTGCCGATGGCGTGCTGTGTTGCGAGTTGCATAACAAAGGCAACGTGCTTTCGGCAAATGCGATTGCGATGCTCGAATCGGCGCTGGTGGAAACCGAGAAGAGTTTCGCGGCAATGGTCATCGCCAATCAAGGTGACGCCTTCTGCACGGGTCTCGACCTTGCGACGATTCTAATGCTTGCAGAGGAGAAGAAGTGGGATGATCTGGGGACTTTCCTTTCCCAATGGCAATCCTGCAATCTTGCGCTAAAACGGGCAGCGCGACCGGTGGTTGCAGCGCCTTTCGGGTCAACGCTCGGTGCCGGCTCGGAGATGGTGATTCTTTGCCCGCAGGCACAGGCGTCTGCGGAACTATACATGGGCTTCCACGAAGTGGCCATGGGGTTGATTCCGGTGGGTGGAGGCTGTAAGGAGCTTGTGCTGCGCCTCGGTGGTCCTCTCCGCGCTTTCGAAATACTCTTGAGAGGGAAAGTATCCGGGAGTGCCGCAGAGGCGCGCGAGCTGGGCTTCCTGGGAAGCTGTGACAGGATTACCATGAACCCGGAACGCCTGATCGGCGACGCAAAAGCGCTTGCGTTGTCGTGGGTATCGAGCTGGGTACCCGGCTTCTCCTATCAAGACCTTGCCGTAGAAGGCAGCGTGGCGTTTGATTCCATGATGGCCCTGGTCTCGGCCGACCCGTCCCTGACTGCATACGACCGACAGGTTGCGGAGAAACTTGCCCGCGTGCTGAGTGGCGGCAATGCTCCTGTCTCGGGTGGGGTCCCGGAGCAGTATTTCCTCGATCTCGAGCGAGAGGCCTTTCTGGGTCTGTGCGGCGAATCGAAGACCCGGGAACGAATCGCATCCTGGCTCAAGACCAGCAAAGTAGTCAAAAACTAGGTTTCTGCAGGCTATTCCCTCGGGTTGATCCGCAAAGCCCAGGTCCTGAAAAACCCATTTCGAGATAATCACGACTCTATTTGCTTTGTTTTGAAGGCTTTGCCTTTTCGCAAGCCTGAATTTAGAACGGGTGCATGCTAACTTTCTTCTCGTGGTGGAAAGCGTGACCCGTTAACGCGGATCGCGGCTGATGACTTGTTCTGTTCTTTACGCGCCGGGTGCAGTTTGCCCGGCGCTTTCTTTTTAAAAGAGGTGGCCGTATGAACCGACATAATCACATCGAGATAGAACCGCCCGAATTTCTCCCGCCTCTGGACAACGTTACAGGCGTACGAACTTTGATTCGCGAGTTTGAATCTTCAATTGGCCAGAAAGAGCTGAAGATGTCGGTGACTGACTACATTCGCCTGGTTCAGCTCGAGCGGGAGCTGGGCGAGGAAGAGCCTCAGGACGTGGAAGTGCGATGGGTAGATCCGACCGACGAGACGTCCGACAACGCCGTTTAGCTTACAAAGCACTGCCCTCACAATCCCGCTTTCACCGCTCGAAAGCTAGATTCAAGGGCTACTCAGGATCGATTGGTTCCGGAAAGAGTCAGGCGCTCTGTCAGGAAGCGATCCGCCTGAGCTATCTCAATGCGGGGCGGACTGGTTTGATTGGCGCGCCTACGTATCCGATGCTCCGGGACGCAACACTGTCTTCGCTGACAGAGGTTCTGGAACGCAATGGACTGCCTTTCGAGCTCAACAAATCGGAGATGGTTCTTCGAATGAAAGATTCGGGTTCGCGAATCCTGCTTCGCTCGGTGGACGAATTTGAGCGACTACGGGGTACGAACCTGGCATGGTTTGGAGTGGACGAGCTGAGTTATGCGCCCGAAGAGGCGTGGCTACGGCTTGAAGGTCGACTAAGAGACCCGAAGGCGTCCCGGCTGTGTGGTTTTGCAGTCTGGACGCCGAAAGGGCACGACTGGGTGTACAGAAAGTTTCTGGAACGCCCCAGTGAACTGTATGACGTGATCATGGCGAGTCCGTTCGAGAACCGGTACATTCTCGACAAAGTACCGGATTTTTATGAGCGCCTGAAGGGCAGCTACGACGAACGGTTTTATAGACAAGAGGTGCTGGGCGAGTATCTTGCGACCGATAGCAACAGGGTCTATCACCAGTTCTCGCGGGAACAGCATGTTCGGGAAGTAAGCGTTGAGTACGGGCTGCCGCTGCTTTGGGCGCTGGACTTCAACGTGGATCCAATGTGCTCCATCGTGGCACAGCGAAAAGGCGACCGGATCGACGTGATCGACGAGATTGTGATCCGGCGTGCGAGTACGTGGGACGCATGCGAAGAGTTCTGGAGCCGGTTCGGACATCACCCCGCCGGACTGATTGTGTATGGCGATGCCTCGGGCCAGAGTTTAAAGACGAGTGGCACGACGGATTACCAGATGATCCGGCAGTTCTTCAGCCGCACGCCATACCGGGGTGTGGATTATCGGGTACCTTCTGCGAACCCGAGGGTTCGTGACAGAACTCTGACGGTCAACGCGAAACTGCGCACGGCAAATGGCGAAATTCACCTGCTGATTTCGCCGAAATGCACGGAGTTGCTAAAGGATTTTGAAGAAGTCGTTTTTCAGAGTGGAACGACAACTATCGACAAGGAGCGTGATCCAAAGCGAACGCATCTGTCGGATGCGCTGGGTTATCTCGTGTGGCAGGAGAACCAAGGATCGACCAAGTTTGGCGAGCAGTCCCGACGACTGCTGTGAAAGGAGAGATGAGTTGACAAACATAAACCTAGAACATCCGGAATACAACCAGTGCAAAGGCATGTGGCGCAAGTATCGCGACCTGTACGTAGGGGGCGAGCAAATGAAGGCGAATGCGCCTGATTATCTGGCCCAGCGGCAGAAAGAACCTGCAGACGTCTACCGGGAGCGCCTGAACCGCGTGTTTTACGAGAACTACATAGGGTCCATTGTGGACTGGTATGCTGCGACGCTTTTCCGCCGGGAACCACAGCTGATTCTGGAAGGTACGCACAAGGGCGGCCGCAAGTTCTTCAGTCAGTTCGCCGAAGATTGTGACCTGAAAGGCACGTCAATCAGCGACTTCTTCCGGGGCAGGCTGATCGACACGCTGATAACCGGAAGAAGCTACATTCTGATTGATTTTCCGCAGGGTCCTGACCAGGTTGGCTCGCGTGCGGAGGAAGATGCTTTAGGTCTGTCTCGTGCGTACATGGTCGATTTTCCGGCTGAAGCGCTGATCAACTGGAGCCACGATGCCCGCGGCAACTACGAGTGGATCATGCTGCGAAGCACATACTTTCGCAAGAGCGATGTCGACAGCGACCACGGAACGCGGGAAACGATCTGGCGCTACTACGACCGGGAGCACTATAAGATCTGGCGTCAGGTAGCGCAAGGTGATGCGGATCCCGCAGAACAGGACTCTGAACCGGACCTGATTGCGGAAGGAACCCATGCACTGGCGAGTCAACAGCGAGTACCGCTGTTTGAACTTAAGGTCAGCGATGGTCTATGGCTCATGAACAAGGCTGGCAATCTGCAGCTGGAGCATTTCAACAAGTCCAACGCTCTGGCGTGGGCCTTGAATGTAGGCCTTTTTGCCACTCCCGTGGTTTACAGCGAGCGCGACTGGAACCAGATCGTTGGGGAGTCGTACTACATCCAGCTGGGACCAAATGACCGGTTTGGCTGGACCGAGCCGGAAGGCAAGGTATATCAGATCGCGGCTGACAATCTCACGCGATTACAAGAAGAAATTTACAGAGTTTGCTATCTGATGACGCAGTCCGGTGGTAGCGCGTCTTCAGCAGCGGCCCAGTCGGGGCTGAGCAAACTCCGTGACTTCGCGATAACACAAGAGGTACTTCGTGCTTACGGCGATGCGGTAAAGGATTGCATGAAACGCATCCTGCGCTCGGTGGAGCAGGCACGGGAAGACGACCTTCAGATCGATGTGTCCGGACTGGACGATTTCGATCTGCGCGATTTCACTAGCGACCTTGAAGAAGCGGAAAAGCTACTGTCGCTCGGCATTAACTCGCCGACGCTGCGGAAGCAGGTGTACAAACGCCTCGCCTTCAAATACCTCTCCGACGTCCGTCAGGAAGTAAAGGACGAAATAGCCGGAGAGATCGACCGAAGCTTTGCTGCCCTCGAGTAAAGCTACAAGTCGGAAAGGAGAGTAGATGGAAGAAGCAAACAACGTATATCCCGAGGTTCCGAACGGTGATCCGGACATCCGGCACATCGTACGCGGGGCAATTGAGGAATTTCTAAAAGCGGAGCAGACCAAGAGTGAACCGGCGTACAAAGCCGAGCTGCTTGAAGAACGCAAGCGCAGAGAACAGCTGGAACGCCGTGTAAACGAACTGGTTGATGAGAACCGCAAGAGTCGACAGATGGCTGACGAAGTGGAGAAGCATGCTACGATTCGCGCCGAGTTACAAAAGCTCGGTGTGCAAAAAGTAGATCTTGCCTTCAAAGCTGTGAAGGACGATATCAAGCGTTTGGAGGACGGCCGTTTATCGGCGCGTACCGACGAAGGCGAGATGTCCATGAAAGACTACCTCGCCAGATTTGTATCCGATAACCCGGAACTTTTGCCTGGGCGAATTCAGGGTGGATCCGGTGCGAACTCTGGTCATTCTCAGCCTGTGATCGCGTCGGGAATCGACATCGATAGCATTCGGCCGGGAATGAGCGCAGAGGAACTTGATAAGGTCCGCAAGGAAATTGCCCGCGTTGCGCGGCAGTCCATGCGAGCCTAAATCCTTCAATATGTACGCGGCTAGTTGAGCCGCCGACAAAGCTGGCCACAGAGGGCCCGGAACGAGTTTCCGGGCCCTTTTTCTGTGCCCAAAACTAATTCAAAGAAAAGGGGAATTTACTATGCCTGGTGGAATTACATCCGACTCTCTCGCGACCGCGATCGTTAAGCTGGTGGCCGTTGACGCGCTGCCAGCTCTGGTGGGCAATCTGGTTCTCGGGAACCTTGTCAACCGTGACTTTGAACCAACGCTGGCCACTGCCGGCGATACGGTCAACGTTCCTATTCCGCCCACATTGGTTGCCAACAACCTGATTGACGGCGGTGTGGTGATTCAGCAGAACCCGACGCTGGGTAACGCGTCGATTGTGCTCAACACTCATGCGGAAGCGACGTTCCAGATTCCTGATGTCGCGAAGATCCTGGCAGTACCGGATCTGCTCAGAATGTACATGCAGCCTGCGGTGATTGCGCTCGCCGAGCGTATTGAAACCGATCTGATGAAACTGGCGACTTCGTTCAACGCCAACCTTGCTGTTGG
>JACMLA010000079.1 GCA_014379815.1 Bryobacteraceae bacterium
CCAATCCGACGTTTCCCGTTCCACAGTTTGAACGCGGTGTCGGCAACTCGATACGACCCATGCAGTGGGATCTGGAGAACCCGCGTCTTCACGTGTACAACTTCAACATTCAGCAGCAGCTCCCCTTTGATGTTGTCGCGACCGTTGGCTACGCAGGTACAAGGGGTACCAAGCTGCTGCGCTCCTGGGATGTGAATACAGCGCAGAACCAGGTGCAGCCTGACGGGTCCATTTTCTTCCCGCCCGGATCGCCCCGCCGCAACCCTGCGTTCTCCACCATCGAGCTGAAATCGAGCGACGGAAACTCCTGGTACAACGCGCTGATCTTCGAGTTGCGCAAGCGCTTCTCCAATGGCCTGAGTTTGCAGTCGTCTTATACCTTCTCTAGGAACATTGACACAACACAGGGGTCAGTGTTCTTTAGCGACTCGACGAATGCCACGACATCAGCGATGCCGGAGTTTCCTGGTTTTGAGTACAACAAGGGACTCGCGGATTTCCATGCGAAGCATAACTGGGTCGTGAACGTTCTGTACGAACTGCCTTTTGGCCGATCCCTGACTGGTGCTCCCGCTGTACTTCTGAAAGGCTGGCAAGTCGCCGCGATCACCAATGTCAGATCGGGAAGTCCTCTGACGGCATTCGTTCGGAGTAACCGGTCACGCTCGCAGTGGGCACCTTCCATCGGCCCGGGTATTGGAAACGATCGGCCGAACCTGGCACCTGGGCGAACCCATGAAAGCGCGGTTCTGGGCGGGCCGGACCGTTTCTTCGACCCTTCGGCGTTCGTGTTACAACCTGCGGGTTACCTCGGTACTCTGGGACGCAACACGTTCATCGGTCCGAACCTGCGCACGCTTGACGGATCGCTGATGAAGAACTTCCGGTTTGGGGAGCGCACCAACTTACAGTTCCGGGCGGAAGGCTTCAACTTGCTGAACAGGGCGAACTTCGGGCCACCGAATCTGATTACGTTTGGAGGCACGACAGATGGGGAGCCGGCGCAATCCAACTTTGGACAAATTCGGGCTACGGTCACGACTTCGAGGCAGATTCAGTTAGGGTTGAGGCTTTCTTTCTGAGTCATCTCATCGAGCAGCGCACGAGCAGCGCCTTGTTCGGCTGTCTTCTTGGACGAGCCAGTGCCGACGCCGCGGAACAGTTCGCCCAGCCGGGCCTCGACAACAAAACTCGGGGAATGTGGGGGTCCGGAAGTCTGCACAACTCGGTACTCGGGACGCGGCAGTTTGCGGGCTCCGGCACATTCCCATAACGCACCTTTGAAGTTCGTGTTTTCCGCTTCGAGGCTCGAAGCAAGTGCCTGCGTGCTGTAGACGTGCGTTTCTACGAAGTGGCGCGCCGCGTCGATTCCACCGTCGAAGTATAAGGCTGCAATCAGCGCTTCGATTGCATTGGCCAGGAGGGATCGCTTTACGCGTCCTCCACTGTGCTCTTCGCCTTTCCCTAAGTTCAGGAATTCGCCAATTGCGAGATTCTGCGCTACCTGGTACAACCAGCGCGCACTGACCAGATGGCTCTTGGCGCGCGACAACTCCCCTTCGACACCATCCGGGAACGCCCGGACCAGGATCTCACTGACGAGAAACCCGAGTATCGAATCTCCAAAGAATTCCAGTTGTTCGTTATCTGTATGAAGCGGAGAGGCGGGAGTTTCTGTAGAGAAAGACTTGTGGGTAAGCGCGCGGACCAGCAGAGTTCTGTCGCGAAAACTATGTCCAATTTTCGCTTCCAGCTCCTGCAGGTCCGCCGCGGGCATTCAGTGCTACTTCTGAGGAGTGGGCTGCGTTGTTGGCGCGGATGGGACTGGAGCCAATGACGGTGTTGCCGGAGCAGCCGGTGATGTCGCTGCTGGAGCCGATCCTCCGCCCTTTAGCTTCACCGATATGTTGCGCTCACTTGCCGCTGCAGCCTTGACCTGCGGATGGACCTCGGGCATGGCGTTGATCTTGTCCAGTGCCGCGATCGCATCATCTGGCTTCTTCAGCTGGTTGTAAACGTTAGCAAGTCGAACCAGGATCGCAGGGTCAGGATTGGCAGCCGAGTCCGCAGCAGTCTTATACTCCTGAGCTGCGAGATCGAACTTCTTGCGAACCATGGCGATCTGACCTAATGCCGCATGGGCTTCGGAAGCGCCGTCTTTCTTGCCCGCCTCCCACTGCTCATCGGGAATCTGCGGGTTAGGCTTTACTGCAGTTTTGGCCACTTCGAGAGCCTGATTCGCGTACTTCTCTGCGCGGCCGAGTTTCTCTTCTTTGTCGAGATCGAATTCTCTGGTGCGCTGCGCGGTTGCGCTCGCCAGCATTACCATTACCTGGAAATTCTTAGGATCGGCTTCCAGAGTACGATCGCCGTAAATCACCAGCTTCTCGAAATCGTTCTTTTGCTGCGCACTGGCGGCTGCCATAAAAAGTGCCCAGCCCTTGAATTCGGTATCGGCGAACTTGGTCAGCAAGCTGTCCACTGCCGCGATGCGTGCATCCGGATCCTGAGTGTTCTGTATGGCCATTAGCGCATCGAGTTCTTTTTGCGACTTAGGCTTGGGTTGAGCGAAGGCCACGCTGGCAAGCAGTGCGGCTGCGGCGGCATATCGGTAAATCAGATTCATCATGCTACGTGCTCCGTTGTTGGTCGTATTCCGGGCAGCCGCTTATTGCGGCGCTGACTTCTGCACGCCCTGCTCAGCAGCTTGCCGGGCTCCGGGCGGTGCACCTTCTATCGCGAGTGCAGATCGATAATGCTCAATGGCCTGAGCCTTCTCACCATAACCTTCAGCGAGCCGTCCCAGATAAACCAGAGTCCACGAACGCGTATGTGGGTCTGGCGCTAACTCCAGTGTCTTACGAAAAAGCTGTTCCGCCAACTCCGGCTCGCTTTTCAGTGCGGCGACCCGGGCCAGACCATAGTAGGCGCGGGATTTCGTTGGATTGTCCTCAAATTGCCGGGTGATTTTGAGATACGCTTCGCGCGCACCTTCCAGATTCCGGTCTCCGTAGAGCTTGTCCGCCTCGTTCAAGGCTTGTTCTGCCGGAGCGATCTCCGGTTGAGCCGGTGGTGCTACCGGAACCGCCTTTCTCGCGGTCTTTTCTTTCGCGAATTGCACTGTTCGGAGACGTTTGTCTTCCTTGCGCAGATCGATAGCGTCGAGCATCTCCGGAAGGTAGAGACGCATTGCGGCATCCTGTTTCTCGTAAACAGGCAGATTATCAGCAAAAAACGGTGTCAGGACAAAGCCTTCCGCGAGTGCTTCCTGTGCCCTGACGGGTTGCCGTGTGATGCGGGACTCGATAGCCCGGATCAGCGATTCGGTGCCGAGGAGCAGGAAGTCATCCTTGTATATAGGCTCAAGCGCGGGCGCCGCCTGCGCATAATCGATGAGGCCTCGAATACGCGAAAACTTCTCGTAATACTTCGTTGCGAGAGGGTCGATCAGGTAGTGCAGATAGGCGTGGCGGATATCGTCGAGCCGGCTGCTGGCTGGCGGCGTCACCACGATGAAGTAGTCGTCTTTGAAGCTGCGGGTATGAACCTGACTTGCAGGTGTCAGTAGGTCTACAAAAATTTGAAAGCGGCGGCCCATGTAGCCGCTGGTCGGGTTTCGCAGATACGCGTTGGCCTCCAGAACTGTCTGGGCGGTCGGCGGCTGAAATTGCGCCAGTGCCTGTTCGTATTGAGGCTGTACGCGGGTCCAGAGCGAATCCAGCCCGGCATCTTCATGGAACCGCGCCATCAGTTCCTTGAAGCCCGTCAATCCCTGCACATCCGGTGGTACTTCAATGCCGACAACGCGGAGTTGATACCCAGGCATTTCGGAGACCAGCGCGAAGGATATGTACTGCGCAAGGTCAGCGCCCGGATCTGGCTTTCTGTGGTCAAAGAAGAAGGAGCGCAACTCTTTCAGGCTGGCCGGGTTTCGCGCCAGGACTTCTTTTCGGACGGCCGCGCGGAGGGGATCCGCCGGGGTATTCTCCGCCGTGGCATGGGAGGCATCCCATGCGGCCATTACGCCAAAAAGAATCTGGTTATAGTCGAGTTGCCCGTACTCGTCGGCATGTGCGCTGGGCAGCAGAAAAATCGCTGCCAGCAGGAAGAGTGTTTTAGCCAAAAAGCTTCGTGCCAAACGTAAGTCGCTGCCTTGCCCTAAGTGTAACTTGGGTGTCGATCTTGTCTGGCCTGTTACTACGGGATGCGGATTTGTCTCGCACTTATGCCACACTGGCTAACCAGTCATGTCTTTTCAACAGGCGCTCCGGTCGGGTCCGGTGGACAATCCCGTACAAAAGGCGTTCAACGAGGAACATCTGAACAGCCTCCCTACAATCCACATACTGGACGTAGGAGCGATGGCCGAGGGCGAGGAGCGGTATCACGCTCTTGTGAAATCCGGCAAGGCCAGGGTTACTGGTTTTGAGCCCAATGTGGAACAGTTTCTGCGTCTGCAAAACCGACCGGGTCCTTACCGGTACGTGCAGGCATTTCTCGGCAACGGCGGTCCCGCTACGTTCCACATCACCCGCTGGC
>JACMLA010000654.1 GCA_014379815.1 Bryobacteraceae bacterium
AAGCATCTCGTCTGCGGAATCCACTTCCAGCGCCTTCTCGCGACCCTGCACTAACTGAACCACCTTACCGCCCATCAGGTCAATACAAGGGATAATCACCGGGCTACTCTCCGGACAGTAACTCCATGCTTGTCGAGGTGTTCCTTAAGGTCGTCCACTGTGTAAGTTCCGAAATGAAAGATCGACGCAGCGAGTGCGGCATCGGCCTCGCCCTTGTCGAACACCTCGACAAAGTCATCCGGCTTCCCCGCCCCGCCTGAAGCAATCACAGGGATATGTACCGCTCGGGAGACTTCACGAGTCAGTTCGCAGTCAAAGCCGGTCAGCACACCGTCGGTGTCCATAGACGTCAGTAGTATTTCGCCGGCTCCCAGTTCCTCGCCCTTGCGAGCCCAACCCACAGCATCGAAGCCTTCATCTACCCTGCCACCCTTGGTGTATACATTCCAGCCCCCTCCCGAGCGTCGCCGTGCATCGATAGCGAGCACGACCGCCTGTGCGCCAAACTCCTCGCTGAGTTCTGTAATCAACTCCGGGCGCCTGACTGCCGCGGTGTTGACGCTCACCTTGTCAGCACCAGACATCAGGATGTTTCGCCCATTGGCGATCGTCCGGATGCCCCCGCCTACGGTCAGCGGGATAAACACCTTGCGTGCCGTCCGGGCGACCACTTCGGCCATAGTCTGACGGTCGTCGCTGGAGGCCGTGATGTCCAGAAACACGAGTTCGTCAGCGGACTGCTCGTTGTATCTTGCTGCCAGTTCTACCGGGTCGCCCGCGTCCTGCAGGTTGATAAAGTTCACGCCTTTTACAACCCGCCCCCCGGTAACATCCAGACAAGGGATAATGCGTCTGGCTAGCAAAGCTCGACAAACCTCCGGACGATGTCCATGCCGGCAGATCCTGACTTCTCCGGATGAAACTGCACCCCGTACACGTTCCCACACTCCAGCACCGCGGTATAAGGAACCGTGTAAGTGCAGGTAGCAGAGGTCTGTGGAACTACTGGGACATAGTAACTATGGGCAAAGTAAACGTAGGTCTCCTGTTGCACCGGATGATCTACTAAATGTCCCGTCCGAACCGGAGTCAGTGTATTCCAACCCATATGGGGCACGCGCGCATCCCGGCTGAACCGCTTCGCCTCACCCTGATAGATGCCAAGGCCTTCCACGTCCGGAGCCTCTTCACTGCGTTCGAACAGCCCCTGCATTCCGAGGCAGATTCCCAGGAAAGGAGTGCCTCCAACAATTGCCTGCTTCAATGCCATTCGCACTCCGAGGTCATCCAAAGCCCGCATCATCTGCCCGAAATGACCCACACCCGGAAGAATGATCTTCGAAGCAGCCAGCAGGCCGTCCGCGTGCCTGACCAGCTCATACTCGCACCCGATTGCGCCCAGCGTATTCTGCACCGAGCGCAAGTTACCGGCGCCGTAGTCCAGAATTGCAATCAAAGCAAACCCTTTGTGGAGGGCAACTGGTCTTTCAGCCGCTCGTCAGTGGAGCACGCAAACCGGAGCGCCCGGGCAAAGCACTTGAACAGCGCTTCGATCTTGTGGTGGCTGGAACGGCCGTACAGAACTTTCAGGTGGACGTTCGACCGGGCATGCTGCGCGAAGCCGTCGAAGAAGTCTTCCATCAGCTCAACGTGTAAGTCACCGATCTTCCGCACCTTAATCCGGTCTTCGTACACCAGCTTCGATCGCCCGCTCAAATCGATGGCGGCCACAGCAAGCACTTCGTCCATGGACTGCACAAAGTACCCGGCCCGATTGATCCCGACTTTGTCGCCGAGTGCTTTCTCGAATAACTGCCCCAGCACAATCCCGGTATCTTCCACCGTGTGATGCTGGTCCACTTCGAGATCACCCTTGACCCAGAGCCGCAAATCGAAACCACCGTGCTTTGTAAACAACTCCAGCATGTGATCGAAGAAGTGGATGCCCGTAAAGATCTCGTACTGGCCTGTTCCCTCAAGAACCAGATGACCCGAGATCTGCGTCTCTTTCGTGTTCCGGTCGATAGTGGATTCCCGATTCGCCATTTACAGTACCTCTGCAATCTCGTTGATGTTCTCCAGCACTGCCACCGCGCCATGCTGCCGCAAGAGTGTCGACAACTCCTCCTGCCTGGGGTTGCCCGAATGAGAGATCCCAACAAATCTCACTCCCGCGTCCCGGGCGCTCGCCGCGTCGTCGATCGTGTCGCCGAAATACAGCAACTCGCGACCCGGATGAATCCGCTGAATTTGAAGCAGTCCGTCCGGCGACGGCTTGGGCCGGGGTACAGTATCGTCCGCTGCAATCTCAGTCCACACAATCCCTGGCGCAAACCGGTCCAGCGTATGTTCCGCTTCCGCCCGTAGACGACCCGTGAAGATGGCGAGGTCATATTTGGCGGACAGTTCAGTTAGTAAGTCGGGACGGGGAATCCAGCGCTCCTGCAACCGCAATCCCCCCTGAGATGGAGTACCCAGAAAGTAATTCTGGAAAACATCGACAAGGGCTTGATAGCGAACTTCTTTGCCTTCGAGATCGAAAATCATCTTCTGCGACAGCAGCCAGTCGTTATTCCACCCACCACGGTTTTTGTACTCCTGAATCAGTTCAGGCTCAATCGTTCTACCGGTGAAGTGGCGTACCACCTCCACAATTGTTGCCCGGTACGAGTCTCTTACATCGACCAGAACTCCATCCATGTCGAATACCAGAACACCGCGCGTTATGCTTTCCAAAGCTGCTCCAGCCTCGCGAGAAACTCACGCATCTGATCGCGTGTTCCCACAGTCACCCGAACGCATCCGGCAATCTCATAACTGCGATCACGGACCAGCACTCCCAGGTCGCGCAGCTTATCCCGCATCTCAACGGAGCGGTCGCCAAGTCGCATCAGAACGAAGTTGCCTTCGCTCTCATAGTAAGGAATCTCCAGCTTCTCCAGACCTACATAAACCAGTTCGCGAGCCGCCAGCACCTCAGTCACATACTTCGTAATGTAGGCACTATCCCGCACCGCCGCCCTCGCCGCCAGTGCCGCGAGAATGTTAACGCTATAGGGCGACTGCGCTTTGTGGAGGTACGCAATATTGCCCGCCCTCGAGAAAATGCAGCCAAGCCTCAGCCCTGCCATCCCGTACACTTTGCTGAAGGTTCTGCTGACAAACAGATTCGGGTACTCGTCGATCAGCCGCAGGGCAGTCACCCCGCAGAACTCGTAATAAGCCTCGTCCACCAGCACCGCCGCATCGGGCGCACGCTTTAGAATTCGCTCGATGCCTTCCAGCCGAACCGCGCTACCGGTCGGGTTATTCGGATTCGAGATAAAGATCGCACGGGTATCCGGCCGAATCGTCTGCAACAACTCCTCAAGAGGAAACGCCAGTGTATCCGCCCGGTAAGGCAGTTCGCGAACCGACCCGCCAGCGACCTCGGAATAGAACTTGTACATCGCATACGAAGGCTGCAAAATGATCACGTCGTCTTCGTCGTCAACGTACGTGTTGACCAGCACCTGTATCGCTTCATCAGTGCCGTTAGTCAGCAGCATCTGATCTTCTTCGACATGGAAGTGTTCCGCCAGTTCCCGCTTTGCCTCGACGTACTCGGGATAGACGGCTATCCGTTCTTCGCTTACGCGCAGCTTCAGGAAAGCTGCAACCGAGGGCGAACAACCAATCGTGTTCTCGTTGAAGTCCAGCCGCAGCTTGCCCTCTCTGCCACCTGATGGTGGAGAGTACGGCGACATCCGGATGACTGCGTCCCGAGGTCGTAATCGCTTAGCCATTTCGCTTAGCCATTGCACCGGATCTCAACCGATCGCGCATGCGCTTCCAATCCTTCCGCGCGGGCGAGAGTCGTCACAGCGGGCGCCAGTTTCGTCAGGGCTTTCAGGCTGATCTCCTGGACTGAAATCACCTTTACATAGTCAGCGGCAGAGAGACCTCCCCGCAGCCGCGCCGCGCCCGACGTTGGCAGAACGTGATTGGGGCCGCTGGCGTAATCGCCGGCCGCTTCCGGGCTGGTTGTACCGATGAATACGCTTCCGGCATGCTTAATCCCAGGTAACAATGTCGCGTCCTGAATGCTGAGATGCTCTGGCGCAAACCGATTACTCAATTCGACTGCTTCCTCGAGCGACCGAACCAGAACGATTGCACTGTTCTTATCGATAGCTTTCCTGGCGACGGCAGCAGTGGACAAACCAGGAAGCTGGCGTTCGATCTCCTCTGCCACCGCCGTTGCCAGACTCTGCGATGTGGTCAGCAGAATCGCCGAGGCATCGGTGTCGTGTTCCGCCTGCGCCAGCATGTCGGCAGCGATCCAGGAAGGCTCGCCCTCATCCGCAATGATCAGAATCTCAGTAGGACCCGCGACGAAATCGATTCCAACCTCGCCAGCCCGAAGCTTCTTGGCAGCGGCGACGTAGATGTTGCCTGGACCGACAATGCGATCCGCTCGCGGCACTGTCCTGGTTCCAAATGCAAACGCCCCAATTGCCTGCGCGCCACCCAGCAGGTACATCTGCGATGCTCCCAGCAGACTAGCCGTCCCCAGAATCTCAGGAACTGGCTTGGGCGAAGTCACGCACACGCGTTCCACGCCGGCCACCTGCGCGGGAATCACCGTCATCATCAGCGTCGAGACCAGTGGATATCTCCCCGCCGGAACATAGCCGCAAACTGTATCCAGCGGCCTGACAATCTGCCCGACCTGCAGACCCGGCGCCAGATTCGTCATGCGGCCTTTTGGCAGTTGCAAACGCGAAAACTCACGGATATTCTTCGAAGCCGTGATCACCGCTTTCCGAAATACAGGATCGAGGTCACTCTCCGCTCGCTGCAGTTCCGCCTCGGAAACCAGAGCCGTCTTCCGGTCAAAGCCATCGAACTTCTTCGCGTACTCGAGGACTGCTCGATCGCCCCGTTTGCGTATATCGTCGAGGATCGGACGAACTACCGCCTCGGCTGCTTCAAACCGGGCCGCTTTCCTGGCCAGCAGTTTGCCGGTGTCTTTGGATTGGAGAAGTCGTATCAAAATTCCAGACCTACATCACGATCTTGTTCAGAGGGTACTCAACGATGCCCTGCGCACCGGCTTCTTTCAACCTCGGCAGAATGCGTCGCACCGCGGACTCGTCAAGGATTGTGTTTACAGCCAGCCACTCCGGATCGCTGAGTTGCGAGATGGTCGGGTTCTTCAAAGCCGGCAGTACACCGACTACGCTGTCGAGGTCTGACTTCCGGACGTTCATCATCAAGCCGACTTTGCCCATTGCCGCGATTGCCCCTTCCAGAAGCATCCGGATGTCATCGAGCTTGCGCCGCTTCCAGTCATCCTTCAGGGAGTCGTGATTCGCAATCAACTGCGTATTGGATTCGAGAATCGTCTCCACGATGCGCAGCTTGTTGGCGCGCAGCGACGAGCCGGTTTCGGTAACTTCTACGATTGCGTCCGCCAGAACCGGCGGCTTCACCTCTGTCGCGCCCCAGCTGAACTCGACTTTGGCTTTCACGCCATTCCGTTCAAGGTACCGCTCGGTCGTCCGCACAAGTTCTGTCGCAATGATCTTGCCTTCGAGGTCGTGGACAGACTGAAACGCAGAACTCTCCGGAACAGCAAGAACCCAGCGAACCTTACCGAAGCTCTGTTTGGCATAGATCAAATCGACAACAG
>JACMLA010000655.1 GCA_014379815.1 Bryobacteraceae bacterium
TCTTGGGTCGATCTGAAACAGTATCTGTCCCTTTCGCACTTCATCGCCTTCCGTGAAATTTACATCTGCAATGGGACCGGGCACCTGAGATCGAACTTCCACAGCCGACCACGCTTCCACGTTGCCGATAGCACGTATCTCGAGAGGTACTTTCTGGCGCTTGACGTCTGCAACTACGACAGGTGGTGGAGGAGGGGCTTTTCTAGCCTGTGCTTTGTCCTCTCCACCGCTGCCGCAGGAACTCACGAAACTCGCGGCAAAACAAAGAGTTAACGCATTCGCACGGAAGCCCACATCCTTTCAGACGCGACCCTCATGGCCCTTGTTACTAAACGCGGGCGTAATTACCGGGCCAGTTCCGCTGTCCTATCTTTTCAGGAGCCTATGCAACGCTTATTCGTTCTACTTATGCTCACCGTCACCGGAGGCTGTACCTGCACTCTGACCGGGCAGACGCCCTCCGACCTTGAGCGCGGCGGAATTGACCGCTACCGACCGCGGACCATCCCAGAGCGAAGTCTGGAGGACTCGTCGCGATTCGAGAGGCTGGTACGTGCGGGCGCTTTGTACCTTTCCCTAAGCGATGCGATCGCCTTGGCAATCGAGAATAACCTTGACGTGGATTATCAGAGGTTAACACCTCTGATCGCGGAAGCAGATCTGTTGCGAGCCCGCTCTGGAAGTATTGCGCGGGGCATTCCATCGGGTGTACGCGAAGGCCCTGGTGGCCTTGGGTCAGGTGGAGGCTCGATTACAGCGGCACAAGGCACGCTGCCTCAGCTGGAGCAGAGCAGCGGTTTTACGTCGAACCCCAGTATTCCCGCGGCGGGTGTGCAGACGAGTGCCACTGGTCCCGGAGTACCGTTGCTGGATCCTGCAATTACCGGGTCCCTCTTGTATTCGCGGTTGAACCGTCCGCAGACAAACACATTCATCACGGGTACCAACGCGCTGACGACGAGGTCGAATCAGGGCGCGCTCGGTTTACAGAAAGGATTTCTATTTGGAGGCACGGCATCCGTCGGTTTTGACTCCAACAGGCAGGATGTGAACAACCTCCGCGCCGATGTAAATCCATCCAATTCGAGCGGTATCTCCGCAAACTTCTCGCAGCCGCTTCTGCGGGGATTTGGACGTGCCGTGAACGACCGGTACATCCGGATTGCGAAAAACAATAGAAAAGTGTCTGACCTGGTCTTTGAGCAGCAGGTGATTAGCACGGCATACGCAGTAGCGAGGCTGTACTGGGATCTGGTGAGTTTGAATGGGGAGCGCCGGGTACAGCAGCAATCGCTCGATCTGGCGGAGAGATTGTTGCGTGAGAACGTGCAACAGGAAATCGCAGGTACTCTGGCACCCATCGAGGTAGTGCGCGCACGGGCTGCTGTCGCTACATCACGCCGCGACGTGACCGTGGCGGAAACGGCGCTTCGTCAACAGGAGACGATTTTGAAGGATTACCTGACGAGGCGAACCGTCGACACAGGCGACCTTGCCACCCTGCGGATCGTTCCCACCGAATCCATTCCAGTACCTGCTCAGGAACCAGTTGCTCCGTTGCAGGATCTGGTGGCTGAGGCACGGCGAAACCGGCCGGATCTGGCGCAGGCGGACTACCAGGTCGCGAACCAGAAGATTACCCTAACCGGTTCAAGGAGCGGATTACTGCCGGAACTGGACCTGGTGCTTAGCGGACGTAGCAACGCTTTGTATGGTTCGCTGAACACTCTGCCGCCCACGACAACGACTGGTGGCACGACCGGGACCCCCGTAACGCGCACTGCGGACCCGGTGTTTCTCCGAGGCCCTAGCGCTGGATTCTCGCAGATTTTCAGCGGCCGTTTTCCGGATTATACGATCGGGGTCCAATTGAATATCCCGCTACTGAATCGCGCGGCTCAGGCTGACTACGCGCGCGACCAGCTTGCCCTGCGTCAGGTGGAGATTCGCAGACAACAGGCCGAGAAGCAGGTCCGCGTCGATATCATCAATGCGCAAATTGCAGCCGAGCAGAGTCGGGCTGCCTATGACGCAGCGCGGGAAGCCCGTGAGTTCAGGAGCAATCGCTTGAGGCGGAGCGACAGAAATATGCTGTTGGCGCTTCCACAAACTACCTCGTGATCCAGTACCAGCGGGATCTGGTGCAATCGCAATCGTCGGAAGTCGCGGCGCTGGCCGACTATGCAAAATCCCGCGCGGCGCTGGATCGGGCTACTGGAACGCTACTGGACCGGTTTGGGATTCGGATTGCCGATGCGCTGAATCGGCAGGTTCCTTAGTGCTGTCAGGCAAAGGCGATGCTGGCTGACTCGCCGGTCTTTCGAATGTAATCGGCGCCCTCTTTGTACTCGTCCGCCGTTTTCAGATGTTCCAGCATAAGCGGCGGCCGTTGGGGCAATTTGGCAATTTCGGTCAGGTAGGCAACGTAGTCGATAGAGCCCCGCCCTGGGATGACTTCGAGAAAGTGAACATTCATCTCGGGCTTCCATTCGAGGTCCTTAGCGTGACAGGACTGGATCCAGGGGCCGAGTTTTTGAAAGCAGTCGCGGATGAAAGCGGCATTGTCGTAGAACCGGGCCGGAGAGTTCACCCCATTGCATATGTCCATGTGAACCGCAAACGCAGGACGATCGACTGCCTTGATCAGACGAAGGTAGGATTCAGGCCCATCCGGGATCATCCACCCCATCATTTCAATGGTGAATTTCGTGCGCTTGGGCTTCACGGCGTCGATCACTTTACGACAATTTTCCACGGTGGCGTCCAGAAACTCTTTCGACAAATTTTTGGGGTGTGGCCCGTACCAGACATCCTTATTGTACGAACCGGCTATGTCGACACAGTTCAAAGCTCCAACTGCTTCTGCGAGCGCCATCCGCTCCGTGACGTACTGAAGGTTTTTACGCCGTTTTCCGTCATCGGGGTCCAGCATGTTGACCCACGCCCCGACTTCGGCGATGGCAACACCCGCAGCCTCAA
>JACMLA010000080.1 GCA_014379815.1 Bryobacteraceae bacterium
CCGGTTCAAGGTTGGGTGAATCAGAACACAGTACTCGTTGGAGTCGCACAGGCTCGGGACATCGAGTTCGATGCGAAATACGTCGGCGATTGGATGCTGCACTGCCATCTCCCGCACCACATGATGAACCAGATGGTGTCTATGGTTGGACCGATCTCTCACGGCGCGCATGGCCATGGACTTGGCACAGGTGCGGGTATGGAAGAAGGTATGGGGATGCTGTCCCAGGGAAGCGCCCTTTCCGAGGAGTTTGGGCCGTCTATGGGGCGTGGTCTTGGTCTCGCTGCCGATTCCGACCGTTCCACTTCGAATCTGGTGGGTCAGGGTCAAGGCATAACGATGCCGGGCGATCATGCGGGTCATACTGCACCACCCGTTGGCGAGGTTCTGAGCTGCAGCCATCACCCGGAGGTTCGAGGCAAGGCTGGAGACAAATGCCCCAAATGCGGGATGGCCCTGGTTCCAGTCGGTCAGGCGAGCGCCGCGAACGGAGCTCACGCCGGTCACACATCAAGCGATCCCGCCATGGACATGTATCCGAAAGATGATCCCGAGAAGAAGAAGGTGCCCGGGTATCCGCAGGACATGTGGATGGTTGAAGACGAGAAGTACAACTGGAAGCCCGAGAACTATGGGCTGCGTAAAGGATGGACGGGCGGAATGATGGGGATGATGACGATGGTCCGAGTCGTTACTCCGGAAGTCTACGACAAGATCATGGAATTAAAGGCTCAAAATCTTAGGACGCCTCAGCCGGCCCCACAACCGGCACACCAGCACGGCGCGGAAGGAACATCACAAAAGCAATGACGCATGCCTTCGCCTGGATCCCTTATATCTTGCTTGTGGCGCTGGCATCAGAATCGAATGCTTACGCCCAAGCGGCAACTCCGCACCGACATGCGCCTGATACGGCTGCCACGGAAACACCTGTGAACGCCCGCCCCTCCGCTGGGCCGCCTTCCATGGGGACGGGCTTGCCTCCATCATCGACTGCCCAGACTCCAGTTACCGGTAAGCGGATCCGCCTGGAGGATCTGGAGCAAATGGCTCTTCGACGCAATCCAGCCCTTTCGCAGGCCGCCGCTGGAATTCGCACGTCCGAGGCACTGCGCCGACAAGCTGGCATGTATCCCAATCCTCTGGTTGGATACAGCGCGGATGAAGTAAATGGTGGAACCGTATTCAACTACGGCGAGCATGGGGTCTTTGCGGAGCAGCGATTCGTCACAGGAGGAAAACTCGGAATTCAAAGGCGACTCGCTGACCAGGACATTACGCTTGCCCGGGCCGAAGCCGACGCTGGCAGGTTCAGAGTGCTTAACACCGTAAGGAGTTTGTACTATCAGGCTCTCGGTGAGCAAAGGCTACTCACAGTCCGAACGCAGCTTGCGGGTCTGGCTCGGCGGGCCGTCCAGACGACTAGTGAACTGGCCAATGTCGGACAAGCAGACCGTCCCGATGTGCTGGCAGTCGACATCGAGGCCCAGCGACTCGAACTGGGCTTAGTGCAAGCTCGGAACGCTCTCCAGCGGACCTGGAGACAGATGGCGGCCGTGACGGGAAATCTTCAACTGGAGCCAGGGCCTCTTGAAGGCGACCTGGAAGCTCTGCCCAATCTGGACTTTGACACAGAGCTTGCCCGGATCAACGAGCAAAGCCCTGAAATCCGGGCTGCGCAGGTTGGAACGGCTCGGAGCGATCTGGCGATCCGCGAGGCGAGGGCTTCGGTGATCCCGGACATCATCGCCCGGGGCGGCCTGCATTACAACCGGGAGCGCCTTGGAGTCGGCGGACAGCCAGTCGGTTGGCAAGGGTCCGCTGAGATTGGCATCCAGATACCAATTTTCAATAGAAATCAGGGGAACATCGCTGCCTCACGCGCTGGAGCGGAACGGGCGATGTTCGCAGTCGAGCGAACCCGACTGGAGTTGAGGTCACGCCTGGCCTCCGCCTTCCGCGAGTACCAGGACTCACGCGCTGCGATCGAGCGCTACAAGACTCAAATGATTCCAAGTGCTCAACGAGCCTACGATCTATATCTCACCAGCTTCCGGCAGATGTCGGCCGCATATCCACAAGTTGTTATCACACAGCGCAACCTGTTTCAACTGCAGGAGGACTACGTAGCTACGCTGATCAGTGCGTGGCAACGTGTGGTTGAGATCCAGACCCTGCTGCTTACCGCAGGCGCTCAAGCAAGCGGGAACGAGCTGTCAGGGCCGGCGACTTTTAGAATGTCTGAGGATTGATCAGGCCAAGTCCTGCAATTAGTCATTTGGTTTAAGGAGTCCTATGCTTTTGTCTCTTTTTGTTGCCACCGTGATTGCTCCGGCGAGTCCGGAAGTGCCGTATCAGCAACCGCAGTTGGCGATGGACCACCGGAAGACCGCGATCGCATTCGGATCTGGGAATGCGATCTATGTAGCGGTCTCTTCCGACCACGGCGGGAGTTTTGGGAAGCCTGTAAAGGTTGCCGAACCCGGTGTTATTTCTCTGGGGCGGCATCGCGGGCCCCGGGTTGTGCTTACTTCAGGCGGTTTAGTTGTGTCAGCTATCGGTGGTTTGAAGGGACGTGGCGAAGACGGAGATGTACTGGCGTGGCGATCCATTGACGGCGGGGCAACCTGGTCTGAGGGCGTCCGTGTTAACGACAGCGTTGCGTCCGCACGCGAAGGCTTGCACACCATGACCTCGAGTGGGCAAACGGTGTTTGCCGCCTGGCTTGACCTCCGTTCGAAGGGTACGAAGATATTTGGCTCAGTCTCCCGGGATGGAGGTACGACCTGGTCAAAGAATGTTCTGGTTTACCAATCCGCGGACGGCAGTGTGTGCGAATGCTGCCACCCCTCCGCGTTGATTGATGCTCAGGGGCATGTGTATGTAATGTTTCGCAATGCATTGGCAGGTTCGCGGGACTTGTACCTGGCCCGGTCAACGGATGGTGCCAGGTCGTTTGCGCCCGCAGCAAAACTTGGATCTGGAACGTGGCAGCTGAATGCGTGTCCGATGGATGGAGGAGGACTGGCGATTGCCGGTAATGGGAAGCCCGTGAGTGTCTGGCGGCGTGCCAGGGAGCTGTATTCTTCTACCGATGACCGAAGTGAAGAAAAGCTTGGTAGTGGCAAGGACCCGGCAATCGTGGTCACACGCAAGGGTCTCTACGCCGCATGGACCGGCGAAGGCGGACTGCTAGTAAAAACTCCAGGAGCGAGTGAGCCCGTAGTTCTCGATAAGCAAGGCACCTACGTGCAGCTCGCGGCGACCCCGGATGGCAAGGTGGTAGCGACTTGGGAACGCGAGGGAGTAATCCTTGTAGAGCCGCTCGAGTGACGGCATGGCAGCCGTCGAACGGGAGGCTCTGGAGAGCTTAGGGCGAGCAGTCCCGATGCTTCTGTTTCTACTGTTGCACGCTGCTCAGAGCTGAGCAAGAGAATTCTACCGGACTTTCAAGAGATTGCTATTTCCCGTTTTGCTTTGCCATTTCTGCGTGTCCGGCAGCAATTCCCCGTGCGGATTCAGCTGCCTTGCGGCAGTGGTCAGCATAATACTTGCAATGTGCAGCCGTTTGTCCAGACATTGGGTGCTTCTGTTCGTGCCCGGTAGGATGCTTTGTATACTGCTCCGCTAAGGCGTCGTGTTGTTTGGCTTCTTCCTCGTGCCTGGCCGCGACTGCTTCATAGTGTTTGGCTAGCTTCATGTGGTCCGCAGATGTCTTTGCCGACGCGGTAAGTGTTTTCACCTGAGTCGATGGCAACATCTGTCCATGCGAGACTCCCGCCGAGACAAGAGCAGCAAGGCAAAGTATCGCAGCCCTGCCTGTCTGGGTCAGCACACAACTATTCGTGTTCATTGATTACTCCCCGTTGCCACAGCAATGTCTCCGAGACCGGGACGAAGGGTCTGTGGCACCTAACAGTACCATCTATTCCACACCAGTGATGCGTCACTATCCCTGATGTGTGGGGTGTCCACTGGGCCCAGTAATGATCACCGGAGAGGATTGGGGCAGTGCCGCGGAGTGTTAACTCCTGCCGGTACGGAATCCGCGTTTCCGAAACTGGATCTGATCATGGGCCTGCAAGTTCCTGGTCGTCCCGCGTCGATCAGCTATCCTGACGGTCTCACGTTCGGGTTGGAGTATGGTGCATGGGGCAGGCAGACGTTGCTGCGAAATGTGACGGAAAACAGGTTACGCCTTTTAACGGGACACCGTCGACCACCACTTATAGCTACTTCCTCTCGGGCAGGCTGGCGACGGCGAGTTCGACTGAAGGCTGGAATCAGAGCTATGAGTATGACGGCTTCAGCAACTTATCCCACAAGATTGGGACACAGCCATTTGACTGGACCGGGGTGCTGAATTCGGCGAAGAATGAGGCTCCGGTGTCGCAGTTCGATGCTGTGGGCAATACGGTGTGGCACAGTGCGGTGCGCTATGACTATGAGAACCGTTTGCGATCCGCGCCGGGTGGAGGGCCTGGCCTGACCGAGACTTATGAGTACCCGTCGGACAACAAGAGAGTGGTGAAGGCGAATAATGGCGTTACGGAGATCACGGCGGACTTTGCCGAAGACGAGCGCACTGGTGTCCCCCGACGTGGTTACCTGACTTTCGCTGGGCGGGAGTTCTCTGTGCGCCGGACACGGGAGTACGATTTCGACGGTAACATCGTGACTGGGGTATCGGTAGGATCGCTGCTGCCGTCGAACCGGCTGGGGTCACCAATGGACCACCTGCCCTATAGAGAACTCCTGCAGAATGGGGGATATAACGGCAAGGTTTTCACGAACTACTTTCGGGATGGCAGCACTGGTCTGGACTACGCGGATCAGCGCTACTACCAGCCTGGGATGGGACGGTTTTTGACGGCTGACCCTTATATGGCTTCTGTTGGGGTTGCGAGTCCCGCTAGCTGGAA
>JACMLA010000656.1 GCA_014379815.1 Bryobacteraceae bacterium
CTGCAAGGGCACATCCTGCTGCGCGAAAAAGCACAGCACCCTAAAGAAGTAGTCCTCCAACGCAATTGCGGCCGGGAGCTAGTCCAACGCCCGGCCGCAGCTAATGGTGGACTTAGCGGGCATTGCGCTCTTCGAAGCGGCGGAGTTCAGCTCTCCCAAGCTCCCTCAGCTCGTCAAATCGACGATCCAAGGTATCAAAGCCGGCTTTGGTCTGAACCAGCAAGCTGTTGATGCGGACAATCATCACTGCTATTACGACGGCTGAACACAAGATCGTTGTCAACTGTTCGCTCATGAGCTGCGGTTCCTCTAACTTAGCTTGAACTCTTCTTGCCGACTTTCAATCTCATCCAGATCGGGAAGACCTCCGGATTCTCCAGCCACGCCATCATTTCCTCCAGCATCTCCGTCCGGGCAATACGCTGATCCGAGTCCACTGTGCGCGACACCATCGCACGCAGGCGGCTCTTCACCGCAATCACATGCTCACGAATCTTCTGTCGTCCCGCAGGATCAGCCTCACTATACAGATCGGCAAACGACACCAGCGTACGCCGCAGATCCTCAGGCGAGTGCAGAGAAACACCAGCGACAAACACGTCCAGCTCAGCACCCGAGTCGTGGAGCAGCTTTCTTAAATACGCTTCCGACACTGGCGCCAGAGCATTCTGAAACCCGCTAAACGCCTGGTCATCTACGATCAGACCGCCGTGAGCTGACAGCAGTTCTTGTAACCTTGCTTTCTTGGACTCACTGCGCCTGGCCATTCCGGTAAGCACGCACCGCGGCATTATGAGCGCCAATGCCTTCAGAGAAAACGTGTCCTCCTGAACCATCCGGCTTCGCCACAAAAAACAGATACGCAGTCTCCGCCGGACGTAGTGCCGCGCGCAATGACGACACACCGGGATTGGCAATTGGGCCGGGAGGAAGTCCCGGGTGCTGATACGTGTTGTAAGGGTGTGGATTATCCAGATCCGACCGGTAGATCGTTCCGCGATACCGGCCCTCCAGCAACGCCGCATAGATCACAGTGGGGTCGCAATCCATCTTCATCCCCAGCCGCAAACGGTTTGCGTACACCGACGCCACACGCGCTCTCTCCTCCGGCAGACCCGTCTCTTTCTCTACCAGCGAAGCGAGCGTCACCATCTTGTGGACATCCTTCCCGCTGCCGCCAGCCTGCTTCCATGCCTTCCGGAACTGGTCCACCATCTGCCGGCAAACCTGCTGCGCTGTAGTCCGTCGCGTGATCCGATACGTGGACGGAAACAGATAACCTTCCAGACTCGACGCTGCAGGAGCAAGATCGCGAACCAGCGCAGGACTTCTCGCGGCACGCAGAAAGTCTTCTTTCTTGATGAATCCCAGTCTGGCGACTTCAGACGACAGATCGAAGAGATTCGTCCCTTCCGGAACCCGCAGCTCATAGTAGAAAACGTCGCCGCGCGCAATCTTGCCGAACACGTCCACCGGCGTCATCGCACGATCGAAGCGATACTCCCCGGCTTGCAACTTAGCGCGCGACTGCAATGCCCGGGCTGCCAGAAATTGCCAGTCAGTCTCAATCACCCCAGTCTGCTGCAGCAGCGTTGCGATTCCGGCTGTGCTCGTTCCATTCGGAATATCCACAAACGCCTCAGACTCGAAGCCCTTATACTCGCGGCCAACAGCGAACCACAGCCCCGCCCCGGCCAGCAGCGCGAATACAAAGACAAGCAAAAACAATCGTTTCAGCAAAGCTCTTCCCGTCCCTGAGGGTCCATCCGATCCAGATACTCCTGCAACATCAGAATCGCCGCCATTCTGTCCACGTTTCCCGTCTTCCTGTCAGTTGAGCGACCCAGTTCCCGAAGCACCTCCCCAGCCTCAAACGAAGTCAGGCGCTCGTCCACATACTCCACAGTCAATCCCGTCCGTTCGCCGAGCTTTGCCCCAAATTCCGCCGTGTACCGCGACATAGGACTCTCGTCCCCACTCATATGCAAAGGCCGGCCCACCAGCACATGCTGCACTTCATACTCCTGACAAAGCCGGGCCAGATACTCCAGATCTTCCCGCTTTGTGGTGCGCTTGTAAGTCGGCAAACCCTGGACGATGATGCCCAGAGGGTCGGTCATGGCAAGGCCGATTCGTTTCTTGCCAACGTCAAGAGCCAGCACTCGTAAGGTCAGCTTTGCCGTCGACATCAACCAACAGTGTCGCCGATGAGCGGGATATCGTGCCGGCGTGATATGGTGTCGCGGTGAACCGGATAACAGTCTCATTATTGGCCGTCTCCCTGGTTGGGCAAGCCGCGGAGTACCCGGAAGCCGAAATCGCCGCGCAGGCAATCCTCGCAAAATTTCATCTGCCCGATCCGGAGAAGGGCTACTATCGGGGGACCCGCTTCGACTGGTCCGGGCAAATTCACACCCTCCGCGCCGACGGCCACGATTACTTCGGCCAGTGGTTCGCAAAAGTCGATCCAAAGCTACACGACTCCATCATGGGTCCGGTAGAGGAGTTTCACGTCGACGGCGACACCAGCATCGGATACGAAGAAGCAAAGCCCGGCGAGAATTTTATTCGTATCGGTGTCGGCGCAGTTCGCAAGACCGACGACAAACCGTACCAGCGCTTTCAGACATACGAAATCGTCAACCCCGGCAAGTGGAGCATCGAGCAAAAACCCGACCGCATCGCCTTTCGCCACGAACTCACAGACGCCAGCGGCTACGCGTACGTCTACACCAAAACAATTCACGTGGACGGCCCCAAACCGGTGATGACCATCGAGCACTCTCTGAAAAACACCGGGAAAAAGCCCTTGAACACATGGCAGTACAACCACAACTTCTTCGTGTTCGATAAGCAGCCCACCGGACCCGAAGCGACGGTGACTTTCCCCTTTCAACTAACCACCGCCGGCCGCGCCTTCAATCCCGATCTGGCGGTCACAACCGGCAAACAGATCCAGTACAAAAAGACCCTCGGCCCAGGCGAAAGTGCGTTTAGCGAGCTGGGAGGCTTCGGATCAAAAGCCTCGGACTACGACATCCGCGTAGAGAACAGAAAGTCTGGAACCGGAGTACGCATCGAAGGAGATCGCCCCATCAAAAAGATCGTTTACTGGTCCATAACCACAACCCTCTGCCCCGAAGCTTACATAGACGTAAGCACCCAGCCCGGAGCCGAAACCCGCTGGAAGTACAAATACACCTTCTACAACCTGAAGTAACGATCCCGGGTGTATGACGCGAACGTATTCACTCGCGATAGAAGGTGAACCAGGCAGCTATTGTGCCTACGTCCCCGAACTTCCTGCCATTCTTGTCACCGGCCAGTCGCTGGACGAACTAACGGTCCGGGCAACTGAAGCGATTCGGCTTTACTGGGAAGCGATTCGCACGGACCTCTCGCCGACCTCCATACTGCGCGAAATTGAAGTCGAACTTCCCGCATAGCTTCACGCGAACCTGTGCGCCTCCCTTCCACCCCTTACCCTGACCACGTGTGCTGCATCCAAAGTCGTCTCCGCGAGCAAGGTTCGGCCGAAAATGCCTCACGGCTCGCAATCGGTGGCTTAGCCGTGTGAAGGCGATTACCCTGCCAG
>JACMLA010000657.1 GCA_014379815.1 Bryobacteraceae bacterium
AACGCGTTAGCGAGCCGGTTGTACCGGAACGTGTAGTTCCAGACGGTTCGCCATTGCGCCCACAGTATCGCGCCTGCCTGATGGCTGTTCACGACAGCCACTCGAGGACGCTGCCGCTTCTGGAAGGCCCAACGAGGCGGACGAAAGTATCCTCTAAAGACTCCGCTCCGGAACGCAGTTCTGCGATCGGACCCTCAACAAGAAGCTTGCCGTCGTTCAAAATAGCGATCCGGTCACAGAGACGCTCGACGACTTCGAGAACATGTGAAGTCAGGAATATAGTTGCGCCTCTGCGAATCTGATCGAGAAGGATGTCTTTCATGAGGCGCGCACCCACGGCATCCACACCTTCAAAAGGTTCGTCCAGCAGAAACAACTGCGGACGGTGTATCAGCGAGGCGGCCATGGCAACCCTCTTCCGCATGCCCTTCGAGTATTCGCCGATGAGTTTGTTTCCGGCCGTGTCGAGCTCAAACAAGGCCATCAGTTCGTCGGACCGTTCGCGAGCGACTTTTTTCGGCAGGCGGTACATTCGCCCGGTGAATTCTACAAACTCTCGTCCCGTCAGTTGATCGAAAAGCAGCGATTCGTCCGGGACCAGGCCAATGCGACTCTTCACTTCCAGATGTTGCTGAGGAATCTGAAAACCGAGAATACTGATTTCGCCTGACTCAGGCGGAATCAGGCCCATGAGCATTCGGATAGTGGTTGTTTTCCCTGCTCCGTTGGGCCCCAGAAAGCCGTAAAATGAACCGCTGGGCACAGTCAGAGTCAAACCATCGACTGCAGCCTTGCCACCATAGACCTTGCGAAGGTTTTTGACAGCAATTGCGGGGGAGTCTTCCTGCATCGCTCAATCGTAACTGCTTCTAACGGTGGCTTAACGCAATGCATCGGTCGTTCTGATGGTCCAACAGTTGCAGGCTTATTCCTGAACTGGAATCCTCGGGAGACAACTACAATGGCAACCACGCACGACCCTTTTGCTTCTTCCACCGGCGGGTCTGTAAAAGACAAGCTGAATGATGCGGCATCCAACATCAAAAATACGGCGAGCGACTATGGCCGTTCCGCCGCGGACAATATCGACAAAGGTGTACACGGAGTAGCTGGAGCCTTCCAGAATACAGCCGAAACACTGCGTTCCCAGGTTCCGGACAAGACCGGTAAGGTCGCTGAGATGGCACAAACGGCCGCAGGCAAGCTCGATTCAACGGCGGACGCGCTGAACGAGTTCGATTCTCGCGAGGTGCTTTCTAACTTTGAAAACTGGACCCGAAAGAATCCTGGGATCGCAATTGGTGGAGCACTGGCCATCGGGTTCTTCATCGGCATGACGCTGAAGGGAGACAACCACAGCTAGGATGACCGATCCGGTGAAACCAGATTGGACTGGAGGTCAAATGCATGGTTAACGAATCACCAGGAACGACGAGCGGAACACGTGGTGATTACGCGTACCGGGAAACGGGACGCGAACGTTCGATGGGCGATGTGTTGAAGGACATCTTCGGCAACGTCCAGGAGATGGTTCGTTCAGAAATCCGGCTCGCGCGAGCGGAAATCAAAGAGGAAGCAGGCAAGACTGTCAATTCGGCGAGGCTGTTGGGCGCCGGGGCGGTAGCGGCACTGTTTGCTCTCGGTTTCCTGCTGGTTGCAGTAGGTCAGGGTCTGGCGAACGTGATGCCTGACTGGGGCGCAAGCCTGGTAGTTGGTGTTGTTTTGGGAGTGGCCGGAGCGGTTTTGCTATCGGAGGGCAGAAGAAGCTGGCAGTGCCTGTACCGCATAAAACCATAGAGAATCTTAAGGAGAACGTCGAATGGATGACAAACCAGACCAAATAATCGACCACATCGAGGCTCAGCGGGACCAGCTTGGCCGCAATCTCAGCGAACTGGAAGACCGGGTCCGCGAGACTACCGACTGGCGAACTCACTTTGAAAAGAACCCCGTGCTCGTGCTGGGTGCGGCCCTGGGTGGAGGCCTGATCCTGGGTGCCGTTGTGGGCGGTGGCGGCAGGAGCAAAACAAAGAGCATCAAGCCGTGGAAAGGCAAGAGCCCTGCCTCTTCGAAGAGCTCCACTGGAAGCTGGGCCAGCGGCGACTCGAAGACGGCAGATTCCTACGGAGGGTACACTCCGTCGACCTACTATTCCGGGTCCGATAAAGAATCGAGCTACACCGAATCGGTGCCGGATAGCTTCTCCGGCGCGGATTCAGCGGCAGCGGCGTTTTCCGGGGCGAATCTGCAAGGCTCTCATGGGGAGTCACAGATGTCGCAGGTAACGGAGGCGTTTAGCACGATCAAGGGCGCTCTAATCGCCTTTGGAATCTCCAAGGCCAAGGAGTTCCTTTCTCAGGCAGTGCCTGGAATTGATCAGCATCTCGGTCAGCACAGCTCTTCTAAGGATCAGGCCGCCGGTAGTCACTCTCACAACCCTCCAGACAAACAGTCTCCTCCGTCTTCCGCTGGAAAGAAAGAAAGTTCCGGTGGAGATGCAAGTCAGGGTGGATTTGGGGGACCGGGCAGCGGTCGCACCGAAACCTCCACGGGTCCGTCCGACTATCGCGCTGGCACTCAGAACTATCAGGGTGGCAGTTCACCTGCCGGAGCCGGCGCAAATCCTTCGGGCGGATCCACAGATTACTGGAACAAGCGGGAAGGAAGCGACAAGTCAGATGACTTTGCCGGAATCGGTACCGGTAAATACCCTCAAACAACTCCGTAGTACACGACTAACGGACGTCTTTCCTGAAAATCAGTATGTGCTGGCGGGGGAGGTCCTTCAGGACCTTCTCCAGCTTGAACCCTTCTGCCTCAACCTCTGCCTTTGCCTCAGCAACCGACATCTTGTGATCGAGCCTGATCGGGATATGCGGGTCTTCCTTGCGGTACTCAAGGAGAACGAATCGGCCATCGTCCTTCAGAGCAGTTGCAAGGCGGCGGAGCATCTTCTGGGGCTGGGATAGCTCGTGGTAAACATCAACCATCAGAATCAGGTCCTGCGAGTTTTTGGGCAGTTTGGGATCAGATTCAGAACCGAGGACGGCCTCGACATTCTTTAACTTCGTCTTGCTGACACGGTCCCGCAACAGCGACAGCATCTCAGGCTGCACATCGACCGCATAGACTTTGCCACTTGCACCAACCCGTGTTGCCAAACGCACTGTGAAGTAGCCCGATCCCGCTCCGACATCGGCAATTGTCATTCCGGGTTTGATGCCGATTTTGTCCAGTGCCGTCTCTGGAAGCTCCTCCATCTCCCGTTCACTTCTTTCCAGCCAGTCCGCCCCGCTGACGCTCATCACCCCGCTGATCGGACGACCGGTGACGGGATGTTCTGCCTGGGCCCACAGCATGGGTGCGGCAAGCATCGCCAGACAGACTACGGAAGCTTTTGCTGTTTTTAGTAACAAGAGGTGTTGGTGCATAGAATAACTAATATGCAATCGTTGCGTTTCCCGTCGACCGGGAGCTTGCTGCTGATCGGTATGGCCGTGAATCTTCTGGCAACGGCCAGCTGCAGCAAAAGTGTAGATACATCTACCATAGGTACGTTTCGCATGGGCGAACGGGTACAAATTGGCAGTATGGTGTACACAGTACTCGAAGCGCAATGGAAACCTGCGCTGGACGACTCCGGGATGGGCAAGGCGCCCAAAAACCGGTATCTTCTGGTGAAGATGAGCATTACCAACAGCGGTGGTACACCTTCCGCCGCGCCACCCTTCACCCTGGAGGACTCTAAGAAGCAGGCTTATACCGAGATCACGGAGGGAGTCGAAGAAGTTGCCAACTATCTGGGTGTCCTCCGCATGATCGCTCCTGCGCAAACCGAGCAGGGTTTCATCGTCTTCGATGCGCCGATCGGCGGCTATGCTCTCCTGATTAGCGATGGCGCCGAACCAGGCAGCGAGAAATTCGCGCGGGTCAACTTGCCAGTCTCTTTGGAATAGGAAACGGGGTACCGGTATTGTTCTGGCGAATCTTCACCGGGATACTCTGGGTGAGTCTGTGCAGTCGCGCGGACGAGGTGAAACTCGTTTTGCTGGATGTCACAGTTGGCGAATTTGAAACCAGCATGCTGCTTCCCGAGGGATTTCAGTTTAGTTCGGGCATGCCGGTCTACCTGTCGTTCGCAGTTGGGGGCTACACGATCGATCCCGACACTAACGGCGTGAGTCTCGCATATACGGTCGAGGCCCTCGACTGTCTTGGGCATAGTTTTGGACCACCCATAAACCGCCGTTATGCCCGCCGGTTCCCGCTGGAGCAGATTGTCGCGCCGCCGGTAATTCGCACCAAATTCATGATTCCTCAGTTTGTGTACCCTGGCATGGGTAAGTTCCGGGTCACGGTCACCGACCTGGCAACCCGTTCTATTCTTCGCCAAGAGATTGAGTTTGAGATAGGTTCCACGCT
>JACMLA010000658.1 GCA_014379815.1 Bryobacteraceae bacterium
CGCCAGTTTTATCACACCGTCTGTGGGGTAACGCATTTTTGACCCCGCTACCATGTCCGCATGAATGCCGTTAACCTTGCTGAAAAGTTTTCCCTGGTGCACGACCACTGGCATCCGCGGATCGTCGGAGAACTAAATGGGCAGCACGTCAAGGTCGTGAAGTTCCAGGGAGAGTTCGACTGGCACCATCACGAACACGAAGACGAGATGTTTCTCGTGATCGAGGGCCAGTTTCAAATGGAGTATCGCAACCAGTCCGGTGAGCACCGCATTACGTTGCAGAAAGGTGAGTTCCTCGTGGTGCCAAAAGGAACGGAACATCGCCCGGTGGCCGCCTCGGAAGTACAAGTCGTCCTTTTCGAGCCTGCTTCTACTTTCCACACGGGTAACGTACGCTCCGCGCGAACGGTCGAACATCAGGAATGGATTTGAACGCGTCTACATCTCAGCGACACTATGCTGGAAGCTCTTCTGCGACAGTACGGCTATCTTGTCGTATATCTCGGCACTCTGATAGAACCTGATGCGACCTTAGTTGCTGCGTCAGTCCTGGCGCACCGGGGATACTTCCGGATTGAGTTCGTGTGGATAATCGCCGCGCTTGCCACGATTACTATGAGCGAGTTGTGGTTCTGGCTTGCCCGAAGCCGCGGTCGCGAGATGGTGGACCGTTTGTCCCAGTCGAGCCCGCGGTATGCCAAAGTCCGGGGCTGGGTGGAGCGCAATGGAGACGTTCTGGTTTTCTTCTCGCGGTTTCTGTGGGGCTTTCGTCTGGCGATTGCATCTGCCTGCGGCGCTTCTGGTGTACGGCCCCTCCGCTTCGTGGCAGTTGATACTGCAGGCGCTATCTTCTGGACCGCCATTGTCGGTACCGTCGGCTACGCAATTGCCAATGCCGTGGGTCAGGCGATTCAACAACTCTGGAAGTACGCGGATGCAATCGCGCTGGCAATTGTTGGAACCGTTGCCGTGATTGCGTTCGTTCGCTGGTACCGGACTCGCGAACCGACAATCGCCAACAGGTGATCTGACGAACTTCCGCAATCGGTGATAGCATACGCGTCGATGCTTCCCGATTACATTGCCAAAGCCGTCCCTAACCCGAAAGCTAACCGCGCTCCCTGGTACGTGAATACCGCGCCCACCTACGCAGGAATTTTTCTGTGGGTCGCCTTCTACCAGTCTCTTGCAGGCGGAGCGATCGACCGCGCAGGGCTGGGCCTTTGTCTGCTGGCGCTTGCAGTCGCAGGTCTGTTGAGCTTTGCCTTGTACTACTATGCTCCCGCCATGCTCGGCATGAAGACCGGGTTTCCGCTGTACGTAGTGGGAAGCTCCACGTTCGGGACCACCGGCGGGTATCTCATGCCGGGGCTGCTGATGGGCGCATTACAGATTGGATGGTTTGCTGTCGGTACGTTCTTTGCCACAAAGTTCATCATCAGCGGCCTTGGCAGAACAGATGGCGCGGGTAGCGTACTGTTCAGCATCATCGCGGTTGTTTGGGGCTTTACCATGGCGTGGATCGGAGCCAAAGGAATCCAGTACGTCTCCAAAGTTTCTCTCTATCTGAATGGCATCTCTTTTCTGATGGTTCTGTTCGTGTTTCTGAACACCATGGGTGGGCTCAGCAAGCATGTCGAGCCTGTCAACCCCGAGCCGTTTGTCGCGTTTACCTTACTGGTGCAGGCTGTCATCGGCTTCTTCGCCACTGCCGGAGCTGCCGGTGCCGACTTTGGTATGAATAGCCGCGACGGTCGCGACGTGCGTCTGGGAGGTCTGGTCGGCGTCGCGCTCTCGATCCTGTTCGCAGGAGGTCTGCCGATCCTGTCAGTGGCCGCAGCCCGCGCTTCCGATCCCACCATTACGTCGTTCAGCTACGATGCGGTGATTGCTTCTCTCGGGGGAGTTCTGGCCTCCTCTATGTTCTTCCTGTTCGCGATTGCCTCGGTGCCCCCCGCTTGCTTCTGCGCCCTGATCGCAGGGAACAGCTTCTCGACGATGATCCCGGGTGTGAAGCGAATCTCGTCCATGATGGCTGGCGCGACCGTAGGCATTCTGCTTGCTGTCACTGGTGTCGCTGAGAACCTGATTGGCTTCTTCACGATCGTCGGTGCCTCTTTCGGTCCCATCTGCGGCGCCATGGCAGCGGATTACATGCTCTCCGGTGGCAAGTGGGCCGGGCCACGGCAAGGTATTTCGATCGCAGGTTATGGAGCATGGGCTCTGGGCTTTTTTGTCGGTATTCTTCCGTTCCTGCCGGTCTCGCCTGAGATCAAGCAGTATGCACAGCCCGCTGTTGTGTACAGCTTCATCACAGGGTTTGCGGCGTACGCCCTTTTCGCGAAGTTGGGCCTGGAACCAAAGCCAGTGAACGATCTGGTACGCACGGCTGTAACAGCATAAGCCGAAGACCGCAGGAAGCGGCCCTTTGTGGAAGTTGTGCGTATCGTTCCGAGGAGCAGAAGACTAACGGATCGCAACCCGGGCGGCGGACTCCGAGTAGCGGGGGATAACAAGGTCGGCGGGTGATCCCAGGTCTGCTAAGACGGGTTGCTGAGGGATCACAGGTACAACCCGGACAGGCGCTTTTACCGGCTGCCGATTTGCCGTCCCGATGACTTCGGTAAACGGGGACGGCTTTCCCGCTGACTCGTAAGTGGTCGAATTTTCTGCACCATACGCGTTCACCCGCAACTCAGGTGACGAGGCCGAGACTCCCATGACAAACATATTGACAACGAAGAGCGATACGCCCGCCCAAAACAACTTTGGAAGGCTTGTCCATCTCTGCTGGGGAAGAACTGCTGCGGTGTCCAACGTTTCGGTTGCAGTCGATGTCAGGGTCACTTCTTGGGCCTCTGACACACGTTACGAGCACGACGTATGCCAAACAACAAAGCCTGATTAGTCAGGTGGTTAACAAAAAGAGGAGTATTTGTCGAGAGGTAAATGTTTCGGAGGGAGTGTCAAAAAGGGTAGACACCCCCTCGCAGGATGGCAGGGCTAGTTACGAGTGGTCTGAACCTTTGGCGAGGCCAGATATCCAACGATTTGGTCTTTTCGGACTTCGTTCACGACAATCTCGTAGGGCTGCCTTGCATTGGAGACGTAGAACTGAATCGGCTCATTAATGTTCCGATCCTTCTTCTCAACCTTCTTGTCATCGGCTACCAACTCAATCGTGAACCTGTTTCGCTTCTGATCGGCCTTCTTCAGAGTCAATGCGATATTGCCAACCCTCTTAGGTTCTTTGCTCTTGCCCAGATTGAATTCGAAGTAATTGCGTTCACCCAGGCGCTTCAGCGTGTCCAGTTCTTTCCCGTTGGTGGCAACCAGTGACGATGTTCCATCGAGATCGCCGCGCACACGCTTCAGGTCATTTATGGTTTTATCCAGCTCCGACTTGGCGGTGGCGAACTCAGTTTTGACAGCGTCGACGTTGGTACTAACCTCGCCAATTCTGGTGGTCGCTGCCTTCTCGACGTTCGACACGGCCGCGGTCAGTTCGGTCTTCACGGCTTCGGTCTGTCGCGATTGCTCAAGCTGGACGCGACGTGAGAGCTCCTCAGCATGCTTCTGCGCTTCGACCCGGGCTTGGCCCACTGCCACATACTGCTGCCGTCTTGCCGCTTCCAGTTCGTCCTTCAAGCTGGTAAGACTGCGACGGGCTGTCTGCGTAGAGACCGCCGAACTTTCCTTCAGTCCCGCTACCTCAGTGACCATGTTCTTCCGAAAGTCGGACAGATCGCCTTTTAACTGATCGATCTGCGTATACAGGTAAATGTTCGCGCCAAGCAGGGCAACGACAGCACCAATCAGGATTGGCACCTTGACGTCGGATCCGCTTGCCGGAGCAGGCGTGTACTCATTCATTCTGTCTCTCCCATCAACACACTCACTAATCTGCCAGAATACCACCCAAACTGCCGTTTTTGGCTTCTGCGTTCGGTCAAAGAGACGCTGGACTGGTTCGACAAGGGTACACCAGCACCCGATCTTGTGAAGTCGCAAGTTCGTATGAGAACTTCAGGAGTACTTCTATGGCCTTCTGCAAAAGTCGGGTAATTGAGCCCGAGCGCCTCGATGACGAGACGCCGGAACGGGCGGCTCCCAGCCTGCGGGATCTGGTGCGAATCAACCGCCTGCTTGGTGGGCACCGGGTCCTGCGTGAGGCCATCCGGCAAATCGTCCCACCCAGCCAGGCGTTTACGATGCTCGATGTCGGTGCCGCGTCGGGCGATGCCGCTGCCACCATAAGTGCGCTCTATCCCAAAGCACGTGTCACCAGCCTCGACTATCGCTCCCACCATATGGCTGCCGCGAAAGGAACCCGGGTCAGCGCAAATGCTTTTCAGCTTCCCTTCCGACCGGCAAGCTTCGACTTCGTATACTGCGGCCTCTTCCTGCATCACTTTTCCAGCGACGCAGTAATCTCGCTGTTGCGCAGTTTCGGTGCCGTGGCGCGTCTGCAGGTGATCGCGAACGATCTCGAGCGGCACTTGCTGCCCTATCACTTCATTCCCTCCACTACGTGGCTGTTCGGCTGGGATCCAATCACGCAGCACGATGCTCCGGCAAGTGTGCAAGCCGGCTTTTCGCAAGCCGAACTAGCCGAACTCGCCCGCTCAGCCGGGTTGCGCGAGGTCAGGGTCGATGTATACCGGCCTGCTTTTCGTCTCTGTCTCACAGCGAAACCAGCAGCCAGTTGAGCCGGTGTTTGTTACAGTAGCGCTGTGACTCTGTCCACCGTCGTAAGAACATTGCTTGCAATTCTTGTCATTGCGATTGCGGCGATGTTGTATCCTCCGCTTCGTCTGTCTGCACTGGTGCTGGCAGGTCGAAGTCCGGTGTGTCCTCTGCCTCAGGCAGTAAAGGCTGAGAGCAACCTGCAGGACCAGATCGAGACCAAAGACAGGATCCTGAATGCCAGCAAGATGATCGGCAAAGACGAACACTTCGAACAGTGGCAAACTCCCAAAGGTACCTACTGGATTGAAAAAGCCAGCCGCTATGTGTTGCCATTCAATCTGGCGGAACAGGACCGCCGCATCTACGGCGAGGGCACAAACTTTGTACGTCCGGGCGACGTTGTTCTTGACTGTGGCGCCAACATTGGCGTGTTTGTGCGTGAGTCCTTAAACGTGGGTGCGAAGAAGATCATCGCGATCGAACCAGCTCCGGAAAATCTGGAGTGCCTGCGCCGGAACTTTAAGCCTGAGATCGCAGAGGGTCGCGTCATTATCTACCCCAAAGGAGTTTGGGACAAAGATGACTTTCTGACACTCAACATCGATCATGGCAACTCCGCGGCCGACAGCTTTGTCATGCATCCGGAGCACGCCAGCGCAACAACAGAAAAGTTCCCCCTCACGACAATAGACAAGCTGGTTGCAGAACTCGGACTCGAACGCGTGGACTTCATCAAAATGGACATCGAGGGAGCCGAGGTTCGCGCCCTGAACGGAGGACGCGCCACCATCGCGAAATACCATCCACGCATGGCGGTTTCGGTCTATCATCAACCGGATCATCCCGTGGAGGTACCCCGATCCATCATGGCCGCCTGGTCCGGCTATCGTATGGAATGTGGACCGTGTGCCGTCGCCAACAATCGCATCCGCCCCGATATCCTCTACTTCCACCAGTAGTCTCGTTATTCTGGGCGGCGGTCCCGCAGGTTCAATTGCTGCCCTGACCGCTTTACGCGAAGGCTCCTCAGTTACTCTGATGGAACGCGCGACGTTCCCAAAGCATAAGGTCTGCGGCGAGTTTTTATCCCCGGAAATCGTACCGGTCCTCGAGAGCGTTGGCGTTCTCGAA